>CAYOTQ010000272.1:0-3120 GCA_964406915.1 uncultured bacterium | reverse complement strand
CATTTCCAGACGATATCTAAGAACTGCTCTCGTGAAAAGTCGCTGCGTCGTTTTCCTTGCGTGGCAAATAGATGCCGCTCAACAACCGTTTGTGTGGCAATTCCGGCGTGATCTGTTCCAGGCATCCAGAGAGCGTCATATCCAGACATGCGCTTCCATCGAATCAATATGTCTTGTAGTGTGTTGACAAGGGCATGGCCCATATGCAAAACACCTGTGACATTAGGAGGGGGAATCATGATGCAATAGGCTGGCTTGGATGACGAAGGATCGGAATGGAAATAGCCGCCCTCTTGCCAGAATTGATACCATTTTTTTTCGACCTCTTGTGATTCGTAGGCCTTTGGAAGTTCAGACATACATTACCCATTTTATTGCTAAATATGTTACTGCACGGTATGGAAAAAGAAAAGTGGTATTAAGGTGCAGGTATATGAGAGCTTTGTTGGTAGTTGTTTGTGTACTTATGGGTACTTCGCTCCATGGACAAATCAGCGATGTAATTAGAAGTTTAGTCCTTGATTGCCCTTCTTTTGAACATCTCTGCGGAAAGTATGATGAACTACTGAAACGAAAGCATCTCTTTTCATCAGAAGACCAGGAATTTCTGACACTCTTAGAAGAAAATTATAACGAAAATAGCAGCCTTACCCGTGATCATGTGCCCACAGACCTTCATATTCCCCACGTGCTTCATATAGTTTGGGTGGGCCCTCGACCATTTCCACGTCAATATGTTGACAATCTACGATCATGGCAACAGCACCATCCTACATGGACCATGAAATTTTGGACAGACTCTCATAAGCGTGCATGCCCTATAGAAGGAATGGAAAAACAGCTTCTTGGAGATATTCACTTTATTCGGCTCAAGCCTCTTTTAACCAAAATAAAAAATGTACGAGAGGCAGCGGCATTGATTGGATATGAAGTGGTATTCAATCAAGGGGGAGTGTTTGTCGATCCTAGTATGGTGTGTGATGCCCCATTTGAGGAGTATCATGCGGCCTTTGATTTTTATGCGGGTCTTTGTGCGCCGCATGCAGATGCAGTTGATGGATCAAAGGTTGTGTTAAGCAATAGACTGTTTGGTGCAAAACGTCATCATCCAATTTTGAAAGAGACAATAGAAGAAGTAGCACGCTATGGACAAGATAGCGAAAAGCTGATGCAAAGCAACATAGAAAAGGCGTTTACAGTTGGGGTGAGGCGAGGGCTTAATATTCAGGATAATCGCGATGTCGTGCTTCCATCGAGCTACTTTTTTGCTCATAAGATATTCAAGCAGCAAACAATCGAAGAACTCTATCTAAGAGGTCTTGTGATGGCGCATGAGAAGGAACTTGTAGAATGACCCATATTTCCCAGCAGGCATTGCAAGATACCCTAAATGAACTGTCTAAATACGCTGATTTTCAAAAAAGAAATACTGGTAAGGAACGCTTATTGCTGAAATTTGAAGAGGCGACTCAGCAGATTGTTACTGTTCCTGAAGATGAATTTTCGGTGTTTGAGAGAATAAAGAGTTTCTTTGGCTTTGGCGGGTACAAACTTGAGAAGATTATTGCTTTCTTAGAATCTGGACCATTTCTTGACGCCCTTGATCAAAAAAGCCTTCCGCAAGATCTCGGCGATAAAATCATCGCAGCAGGACAGGTACTGGATATGAAGGTACGTTCACATAATGCTGCTTGGTGGAAAAAAACAATCTCTCATAATGCAGAAGGAAACTGTGAGACACTCTTTTCTAAAAACATACATATTCAGACAAGTTCGTATAATGCAAGTTCGTATAATGAACGAACAGACTCTCCATTAAGTCCTGGACGAGTAACACCTCAGCCAAACCCTGGTAGAACGCTGCCTATTGTAAAAAGCCCTGTAACAGGCCCTGTACAAGAGCCTATGAAACAGCCTGCGCCATCAGTCTCACATACAGCCCCTCCGCATACAACTCCTCCGCAACCTAAAGCAGATGTCCAAAAGCAGGTTGCAGACACGCCTGCTTCACCAGTTGTAGAAAAGAAAGGGACTCCAGTCTTACATACAGTTCCTCCACGTACAACTCCGTCACAACCAAAGACTGAAGTCAAAGCGCCGGTTCCAGACAAGCCTGCGCCACCAGTCTCACATACACCTTCTCCGCAACCTAAGGCAGATGTCAAAAAGCCAGCTGCAGGCAAGCCTGCTTCACCAGTTGTAGAAAAGAAAGGGACTCCAGTCTCACATACACCCCCTCCGCATATAACCGCACCACAACCAGCGGCTGAAGGCACAGCGCCGGTTCCAGACAAGCCTGCGCCACCAGTCTCGCATACACCCTCTCCGCAACCTAAGGCAGATGTCAAAAAGCCAGCTGCAGGCAAGCCTGCTTCACCAATTGTAGAAAAGAAAGGGACCCCAGTCTCACATACAGCCCCTCCACGTACAACTCCGTCACAACCAAAGACTGAAGTCAAAACGCCAGTTCCAGATAATCCTGCGCCACCAGTTGTAGAAAAGAAAGGGACCCCAGTTTCACATACACCCCCTCCGCATACACCCCCACCACAACCAAAGGATGCAGTCAAAGCTCCTGTTCCAGATAAGCTTGCGCCACCGGTTGTAGAAAAGCCTGTAAAAAATCCCGTGGAAACAAAAGAGCCTCCTGTAAAAGGCGAGAAATTCAAAAGCATGCAGGATGTGCAGGAATATTTCACCGAGCGTCTTCTTCCGCAAAAACAGCACCTGCAGCCGCAAGAATTTACAAAACGTTGCCAAACAGTGCTGCAGCAGGCAAGAAATCTTGCACTTAATCAATTGCATCAAGAGCTTGTAGACGGACGAAGTCTTCTGACAACTACTCATGAGGTTGTTGATGCAACACGAAAGACTCCTGATTGGTGGAAAGAGTTTGTGACCTTTTGCGAATCTGTCGGATCACCTGATTCTGCTATTTTAATCAAGAACGCCGCCATTGTTCTACATGAGTCTGGTCTGTTAGATCGCAACATTGCATCTAAAGATGCTGATGTCTCTTCATCTGTTTTTTCTTGGTTATGTGAAACACTCCCAACTTCATCTCCACCTTCACAAAAACAGGTTCAAGAAGCTCAAAAAACAGCCCTTAAACAGCTGCTG
>CAYOTQ010000271.1:0-3123 GCA_964406915.1 uncultured bacterium | reverse complement strand
CGCACTGGCAAAAAACATCTGTTTGTTCTCAACCAAAATACGATTCCAAAAAATGACTTTTTCTCCTACTTCATCAATGGTGACGAAACAAATCGCTGTGAGAGCATCATCGGAGCTCAATACATACCGCTTATCAAAGAGGCCCTTTTTGTCATTGTACTTTCAAAGAATTCTGCCTTCTACAACCAGTCCGGCTCATTTGCCCATGAATATGAGGCCGCATCGTTCAAAAAGAGGCTATTTCACCAGCTGTTTGTCTTAAAGAGACAAGAGTCGGGCTGTTTTATTCCGGATTCAGTAAAGCCGCGCATTCTCTCTGAGGCGAAAACTGCCCTTGAGCAGATCCATCTCCAGCTTTTTGGAGCAAGAAAGCTTCTCTCTCTTGAGGAGCGCCGCCTCTTTATTGAGCAGTACTACGACCATATTATCAGACTCTGCCTGCAGAAATTGGATGTAGACTCCTTCAATATCAGCTGCAAAGATGCTATTGATAGAGGTGCTGGCTCAAATGCACAATTTTTCTGCCACTGCGTACTTGCCTACGCGGCGATGACCCAGGAGCTCTGGATGAAAGTCTCTTTGATTATGATGGCTCGAGCGCTCATGGTACGCAAACGTGCGCCTCTCAAAGAACGACTGGATCGATTCCTTGATTCTCTTGAGTTCATGGTCTCGAATAAACAGCAGCTTCGAGCCCTTGAAGAAGAGCTCTACCCGCACCAACAGATCACCATTATATAATTAGTTGATTTTTTTAAAAATTTTATGTTATTTAGTTGCTTTTTTGGCAATTTTTATATATAATATTGCAAATAAATTGAGTACAAGACATACAATGGATCCAGTCACTTCGAATAATTTTCTACCAACTTCATGCTCTACAAAGACATTCCGTGAATGCGTTTTGCTTTACAAACACTATGCAAAACTTCCAGACTCATTGCCTAAAGGAGAGTCCTCGTGGCATGAAACACTTGGCCAGCTAGCAAAGAAAGTATTCTTTGCTGTTTGTTTTCCTCTGCATTTAATTGCCCTAATAGGATCTCTGTATCCTAGCTGGTTCATAACAGAAAAGACAATCACCGATATCTCCTCATTTTCTCCGCTTGCCCAGCAACGTTTTCATGAAACAAAGCTAAAAATTCAGCAAATCGCGCAAAAAGTAGGCATTCAAAATCCAGAGCGGATTTCATTATTGCTTAATACCTCCATTGCGGATTCTCCCGCAGCCTATGGAAGTGTGCTTACTGAATCTGTGATATCTATTTCTCCTCACTGGCTTGTCCAACCAGAAGATTTACCTAAAGAATTGCATCTAAAGCGACTTGAAAATGGAGAGCTCTCTGAAGAGATGTGGCTTTCATTATTTGAAATATGGCTATGGAATGACTTCTTAAACAGAGAAAATCCGTTATTGCTCTATGGAAGAACAAAGCAATCTACTGACGAACTGCGGCTTGCAGCAAAAGTATGGCTGACTGCGAGGCGCAATCAAAAAGAATATGACGAGGTATTTGAGTTTGTCATAGGCCATGAATGCGGCCATATAAAAAGCAGTCACAACTTCCTACACAATCTTGCACGTCTTGGGTGGGGACTACTTGCTTTTCTTTCATTCGGAACATTGACACCTCTGACAAAAAAAGTACTCAACTGCGTAAGCAGAATCCATGAATCGGAAGCTGATGCCATAGGCGCTAACAAAACGGGCAAGGCACTGGGCGGTGTACGATTTTTCGAGATTATCCAAGAAAGACGAAAAGAGATGCGTGCGAAGTATCCAGATTTGGCCAAAAAATTTAATGAGGATGGCGACAGAACGAAAGAATACAGCCATCCGCAAGGCTCTGAGAGGATACGCACTCTACGCCAGATTGCCTCCCCTGAAACATAAGAGAAGACTCTTAACATCCCCGAGGGTCAGTTTTTTGGATGATGGAGCTGACACCTTTTTGGTGAAAGCCTTTAAATCCCTCTTGCCTCTCTAGGTTTTCCAGGTGGCTGCCAAGAGCTCCATCTTTCAGAAAATGCTCGAATTGCTTTTCGGAAATGAGTCCCTTTGCTCGCAGCCTCTCTAGACGTACCTTCGCAACTCCCCAGCGCTCTGCTTCCGTAAATGCCTGTTTGAGATAGGCTAGATTTGTAAATGGCGCCATCATCTCTACGCCCCTTTTAGCAAGATCTTGCTCCAGTTTATCGAACAGAAATTGAGCTTCTAGATGGTGCATGCCTGCCTTCAGTATTGACTCACCATGCAAAGCACACCAGAGACCAATCGTGCCAAGCTCAGAGCGCTCCTCCAATGGCAAATGGGCAAAGTCAATCTCTATCTCATTTGGTGCTAAGTCTACATCTAAAAAGAGCACCAGCCGCGCCTGGTGATGCTCCATCACCTGAGCCCCCCAGCCGGCTTCATGGCCCGCATAAAAGCGCTCTCTACAATAAAAACCTAAAATTTCAAAGAGACGCACAAGCTGTCTGAAGAATTTGCGAGAGGATCGAAAGGTGTGATGGTCATGATTGGCCCAACCCATTCCAAGGCTATCTTGGCGATTCTTTTGCACCTGTGCTGCATGGTTTTTCGACTGCCAGTAGCGTCTTTCAACATCGAGCACAATAGAAGCGGCAACAGGAGCTCCTACGGCTTCTACAAGCTCTTCTGCACACACGAGCGCCGCATGCATCTGCTTTTCTTCTTCCTCAGGCGTCAGGCCATTCCTCGGCCGTGTCTGCCACTTTTCATATGCCAGCAGCACTGTGCTTGCCTCCTCTTCACGAAGAAAGACTGGCTCCATGGAGACAACACCGCGCCTTTCCACCACATAGACAAAGGTACCCTGTTCTTTGGAGACGCAGCAGCGCCTGAGTGGCGCAAGAGGCGAGCCTTCAATCCGGCCTGTCATCCCCCTCACAAGTAAAAAATCAGCAATGCTCTCGACAGCAATCGCCACGCCAAATAAAGAATGAGACTGATCTTTGATCACCACAAAGGGCAGTTTTGCTCCAGGATGTGCAAAGACACGATATTGCGGTGTGGCCAACTGGACCTCAAAACCTGCTTTTTCAAGTTCTTGGCGCAAAGCGTCTGAATAGCCAAGCTCTAAATGATCTATCCAGTCGCAA
>CAYOTQ010000270.1:0-3128 GCA_964406915.1 uncultured bacterium | reverse complement strand
TAACGACTGCATACAATGAGCTCCTTTTACATAATTTTCACTTCAGATCCGCACGTAAGTTTTCCACTCGTGCTATGGATACAATTTTGTCCAAACATAATCCCCTTTTCAACTTTGCGATAGCCAGCGAGCGTGGCAAGGGGCTCTAGGCTCTTTTCTGCTGTAATCTGGTCTACATTGATCGTAACGCAGCGCGAACAGGGTTTGACACAATCAAAAGTAATGGAGCCTATGGAAATCTGCTTCCAGTTATCTTCTTCATATGGCTCACATCCAGAGATCACAAGATTTGGCCGAAAACGATTCATAGGCACTGGGGCACCGAGACGTAAACTCAGATCACCAAGAGAAGCTTCAGAGATTAACAAAAAGGGATACCCATCAGCAAAGCCTACCTCATCCGATGCTCGTTTGGCATATCTGCCATCTACCGACCTCACTGTCTCATCCGGTAAAAATACAAGCCGAGCCTCTAGCTGCAGCGCCTCTTGTAGCCACTCTGCTGCACTGTCACCCTGGTCAACAGCCGCAACAGTATCTTTCCAGACGACTACCTCTCTTTTTACTCCCTCTTTTCCAAAAGGAAGAATCAGCGGAGGCATCCCTCGCTTACGAAGCAGCAGCTTGCCAGGCAATAGTTCTGTTTCAATCAGACACATATGGGGCACCTGTCTCTGTGAGAGAAATCGTCCATCTTTGTCCACAATCATCCAGCGACGGTCCATAGAGGGGCCTTTTGGGCCTACCTCAACGCTAGACACAGCAATTCCTTTACATGACTTTACAGGATAGATATAGATAGCAGAGAGTATGGGATGAAATTTATTTGTCATCATTGGCACCACTTTGTTTCAGAGTATCTTGAAGAGCTTTGTGAAAGATCGTCTCTTTTTTCGTTCGCATCAAATTTTGTATCCAATAAAGCAATTTTTCTGCAGGTACAATCCTCATAACCACTGAGACGAGATAGCCAATCGCAAGAGGCCTGAGCAACTGCAATGCCATTGCATCCGAAGCTACATAAGTGCTATATAGCAAGAGAGCCACCATCGCAAGCGAAAGAAGAAACGAAGGCTTTAGCAGATCTGCGAGTGCCTGTAGATAGGGATTTGTTTTTCTTCTCGTATTAGAGGAGGCAGAAACTTGAGCTGATATCTTCTTGAAGAACTGCAGAGGCATGCGAGGAGCAAAAATAGATAGGAAGACAGCAGCCAAAGCCTTGCTTACAACAACAGCCAAAAACAAAAGCAGCAGCAAGTCTTCTGGAAAGAGCTTTGTATTGACATAGAAAAGAGCGTGCCAAAAATTTTTTCCAAAAATGAGGGTATAGAGAAGCGCTGGCTGTATAAAGCTCCACAGCGAGGCAAATAATGCCCCGAAAGCCCTGCCCACACTATTTCTTCCTGCAACAAGCACAGCTGAGGTATAAAGCAGTCCCTGCATAGTCAGTGCAAGCATAGGCGTTAGCCGCTTGCCAATAGGCGACAGCGATTTGAGCAATGCAGCGACGGCAGAAATCGACATTGGCGCCGTTTTGTATGAGATGTTGGAGGAAGCATGAGACAGTATAGCAATTTGATTGAGAGAGAGAAGCTGGCCGCAAAAAGGAATGTGCAGGGCGTGTAACAAGCTGCCCAAGCCCACTTCTGTAGCAGTGAGAAGGCCAGCATAGAGGGTGGTTGTCCCCTGTTCATCTTTTTGCTGAAGAGTACAGGACGGGGAGGATATTTCCTCCCCTTCTTCTATAGATATACAACGGTCCACAAATCGTACACTATGCCTGATTGAAAATTGCTCGAAGAGTGTTGTCCTTGGTCAGATCTGCTGCATTGATTGATGTTCCATCAGACAGATTGACGGAGCGCTGAGCGCCGCAATTAAGAAGCAGCGCCGCAAGAGCCTTCCTGTCTGGGTTCAAAAATCGCCCACTGACCTTTTTGTCATCTGCTACACACAAAAGCGCTGTATACCCATCTTCTTTCTGAATATTGACATCAAACCCATACTGTTTCAACAAATTAGCGGCTTGCGAGCTTCCCACAGAGAGCCACAGGAGCTGTTGCTCTTCTACACTCAAATCTGTCGGCTGTAGGTTGTGTGTTTTTAGTATGACCTCAGCACAAGGTAGCCTATCATCATATTTCAGCAACCTTTCAAAATATTTGCGATCACTTTGAAGCTTTGCCTTAATATCAATACCGCCATCTATCAAAATCTCCAATATCCCAGCATCTCTTATGCCAGTCAAAAGACTCTCTCCATCGGCGTTTAATTTGTTGAGATTAGCTTTTTCATGAACAAGCAGTTTGGCAGCGCTCACACTTGTCTGAATACGACTCGTAGCTTCTTTCGAAGGAAAGATCTGTTGAATATATTCATTTACAGCATTGCGATCGGCAGCTCTCTCTGAAAGCCATCCATCCACTGCGGGCAGTAAATAGGCAGCTGGTGCACCTAGGATCATGAACCCTCCCACAGCAGGAAAGATAGCTGAAACAACAGCCCCTGCAACTACGATTCCGAGAGCAGCAAAAGCCGCAAACATCACACGGGAGGCAACCAAATCATAATCTATTGCGCAACCATGTTGTTTGAGCGCAGGCGAAGCGAGCGGAATACATTTGAACGGATTGCCAGGCAGCCAGCCAGTGAGAAAAGATGCACAAGAATCAAAAGACGAACACAGACACATACGTACCTCCTATATGAGTAGGTATGTATCATACTCACAGTGCTCTTTCCCGTAAATTGCTAGGATCAATTTTCAGATAGCATAGTTATAGAACTGATACAGAGGAGAAGAGAGACTAGGGGGCGTCTCTAAAACATTACATCGATTATTATCCTCGATAAAGTGTGATAATAATATTTTAACAGGATCAGCTGGGCTTGCAGGATCGCCTACGGCGGCAGGATATGAACAAAAAACAGTATGATCATTTACCTTATGCAGATCTTACCGGAAGCATTTTAGAATGCTGTTTTGAGGTAATGAATGAATTAGGCTCCGGATTTTTAGAATCTGTCTACAAGAATGCCCTTCTCGTGGCTCTAAGAGACTGTCTTCGAATTAATATTCATCGATTTTTGGGATTATTTTTGCTCTGGTGAGGTTAAAATTTTGGACA
>CAYOTQ010000269.1:0-3150 GCA_964406915.1 uncultured bacterium | reverse complement strand
AAATCAATTTTTTCAAAATGTTCTAACACGTCAAAAAAACAAATAACATCATAAGATCATGGTATGATTTTTTTTCAAACATATAAAACAGCAATAAGTGATTTCTCTTACGGGGCAGCCGCGATTATCAAAGAAATCACGAGCAGCCTTGCCTATCTGCAGCAACGCATTTCTTCTGTATTTCAGCAGTTTTTGCAGCACGTTACCCATCATCCTGATTCACAATCCTGCCGCAAACCACCCTCCATGCATGATATAGGCAAAGGCATCTCCAATGCTGGAAACAGCTGCTATATGGCAGCTACCTTGCAGGCTCTGGTGCGTATTCCGCAAGTAGCAAACAAGATTCTGTCAGTCTCTCCATACCTAACAGAGCTACTTTCAAAGCCTTTTGGTGTCGATTGTTCTCCTGAGACACTTTCTATTGATCAAACAAAGGAACTACGCTCTTTTTTCTATGCTCATGGATGGAATAAAGAACGCAAAGAGAATTTGGAAGGCGATGCAAAAGAATTTTTCGAGTTTCTCGCGAAATTTTTGAAAGTGACGCCCATTTCCATTACAACAAAGAAAAAAGCGCCGCTTGTAGCGGGCTCAGAACAGCTTCTGATTGTCCAGGCGTATTCTGGAGATACCACCATGCAAGAGTTGGTAGCAAGTGTTGATAGCAAAGCCACTCAAAAAATCTATCGATTCAGGTCTGCTGAAGAGGCACCCGTTGTTTTGCCTATCACTGTCGCAAGAAGGTTGCATTCAAATCCCGTAAACATATCACAGATACACAAGCTTACCATGCCGATTTGCTCATCCGACACACGTATCTCCTATACTCTTCGTTCTGTCATTATCTATACAGGCAAAGGCACAGCTGACGCACACTATTATACACTCGTTCCCCGTCAGGATGGAGATTGGGTGGAATACAATGATAGTTTGGTCCGTATACGTCAGTCATCCGATGTAGAAAGAGTCCTTCATTCGCAAGGATATATCTATCTCTATGAACAAGATCGTTAGGTGTCGACAAAAATCAACCAAATTTTTACAATCGCCCCCAATATTTCATGAACGTTCTTTTGACTATTGTCCCCTAGTTAGGGGCAAAGCAAGAAAAGGCAAACTGTAGGCATGTATTTTATGGAACAAAATGGTTGGTTTTTTCGCACCTTTTTCTTTGGTATCTCCGCTCTTTTTGCAATTACCTATGAATGTACTCTTCCACACCAAGAGTGGGTATGGTCCATGCTGAAAGGGTTGGGAATAGCAATTGGATTGAGTGCTGTTTGCTTTTTTATTGAACAACAGTTGAAAAAATATACACTACGGACATTCAATACCGCTCTGGCGGGTTTGATGATTGGATTAGTCATAGGCTCGATTCTTGTGATGAGTGTAAAAGCAGTCCTGAATACTCTTCTTCCCTCATTTGAAATGGCAAACGGCATGCTGCTGGGAGTCTATTTGGCAAGCATCTATCTTGGCATAGTGCTGACCTTCTCTTCTGCAGAAAGCTGGTGGCTCAGTATTCCCTTTGTACGCCTTGCACCAGCCAGCCAAACCAACAAAAAAGACATTCTCGTAGACCTATCCGCACTCGAAGATAGCAGGCTTATTGAACTGGCCCGTAGCGGCCTTTTAGATCACCAGCTCGTCATTCCTACATTTATTGTAAAAGAAATTCAGAAATCTATGGAATCAGCAGACGAGTTGACACGGAATCGTGGACGCAAATGTTACGAGCATCTTAAGCGACTCGAAAGTTTGCCGGATCTAGGCCTGCAGATCAAAGAGTTTCATTTCCAGAATAAAGAACAAGATTTTGAAGAGCTGGCTGCAAACTTAACAAAAGCTGCCAAGCTGATTCAAGGCTATATCCTCACCTCTCAAGAGCCTTCTGCTTTGCGTTCTGAAGATGCTGTCGTTACTATCAATATTGAAGCTATTGCAGCATCCCTTAAGCCGGGTGCACAGCGTGGTGAAGTGCTTGGCATCAAAATTCAGAGACTTGGCAAAGAGCCAAAACAGGGCGTAGGATATCTTGAAGACGGCACCATGGTGGTTGTCAATGGTGGTGGAGAGTTTTTAGGTCAGACAATTCGTACCCAGGTACTGTCTCAAAAATATTCTTCTTCAGGAAAAATTATCTTCTGCAATGCCATTGTCTCCGGTGAAGAAAAGCGCACAAATGGTATTGAGTCTGCCTACCACCAGCCGCAGATGAGCAGCGTGTACTAAAAGGTTGCCATGATTTTAGGCCTCGGTATTGACATTATAGAAATCGATCGAATCGCGCAGGCAATTGGACGCCAACAATCATTTGTCTCCCGCCATTTTACCATTCGGGAACAACAACAGCTTCCTCCTGCCGCTAATCCAGCATTCATTGCTGCCTATTATGCAGGCAGATTTGCCGCAAAAGAAGCTGTTGTAAAAGCATTTGGGACAGGCTTTCGGGGAATAGACTGGAGAGATATCGAAATCATTAATGATGAAAAAGGCAAGCCCTTTGTCTTTTTAGCCCCCCATATTGCTGAAAAATTTCAGTCCCCTGCCCTCATGCTTTCTATCAGCCACTCAAAAAATACTGCATGTGCCTGTTGCATTTGGCAAAAGAGGATGGTAGAGTAAGCGACATATTACTCAAGGAGCGTGTATTATGTCCCAGCTGTTTTTATCCTCTATTGTGTGCACAACTCTTTTGCTGTTTTCCTCACTACCCGCGACCATCGTACCGATCGACTCTCTTGATCTTTTTGAACAGACAGTCTCTCAATTAGACCAACAGTCTCTTGTCGTTGTCGATGTAGATGACACCCTCATTTTTCCCCAAGATGCCTTGCTTCATTCTTCGAGCAAGCAGCAGCTGGCCGAGCTTTCTAGAGAAGCCTATGTGCAAATACAAAAGAGCTATCCTTTGGGTCATCTTGAAAGCAAAGTCATGAGCAAAATGCGTCATGCTGTAATTGATGAACGCAGCGTCCATATTCTTCAAGAAGTACAAAAAAAGGGCATTCCCCTGATTGCATGCACAGCGATGTCAGGACACGGTCAAGGGATTATTGAAAGCTCTGCCGACTGGCGAATTGCCCATCTTAAAGATCTTGGCTATGATTTTTCTCTTTTTCATACGCAATTTGCTCATATCGGCAC
>CAYOTQ010000268.1:0-3151 GCA_964406915.1 uncultured bacterium | reverse complement strand
TAGAGTTTTGTAAAGGCTCTCGCGGCCAACATGAGCCTTTTTGGCAAGTGCGCCGATACCACCTTGTGCCTCTGCAACATTGCGGAGAGCGATAAGAAAGAGCCGTTGGGACTCTTCATCGCCTTTTAAACTTTCTTCTAAGGCGGCATTTAAGTAGGCGACAGCCTCATCATGATCTTGAAGATGTTCAAGAAGAAAATCTTCATATTTTCTACTTCTTGCCATAGTTTACACCTCTGGATTGATAATCCTTTAAATATTCTTTTGCTTTCTCAATGTCTCTGCTTTGAAAGCCTTTGTCACCACCACAGAGAAGTAAAATCACTTTGCTTCCAATCTTTCCATAATAGATTCTAATTCCTGGCCCATAATGAATCCGAAGCTCACAAACACCTTCCTGAAGTGTTTTACAATCTCCAAAATTACCTAGTTTAAGGCGATCCAGCCGCATCAGAACCTGAGCTCTTGTATGCCGCTCCTTCATGTCCTTAAGCCAAATTTCAAAGGGACGCTTGCCATTTGCAGTTTCGTAAACTTCAATCTGTATTTCCATATAATCTCATTGTATCTCGCAAGATACATTTATTTCAAGTGATTTTAAGCCATTAGTCTTGAGAGGGTTGAAAATTCTTGAGAGAATGTGATCCAATCAAAAGTTCGAAGTGTGCCCAGTAACTGGAGATTCGCTGGTTGCTGTGACACTGCAAGTAGGGTCAAAAACGGCTCACGCAGTGTCACCAGTAATTTTTTCCATCAGATTTCAGGGTTGTACTATTGATAAAGTCAATAATTGTGCTACGCTCTAGAGCACATGGAGAATTACTGGCATGTTGTCGCCAACATACGCTCACGCAATTACTGATATTTTGAATTCTTCTACATATGACGCACTTGTTAATAGAAAACAAGGCGAATGGCTGGAAGTTGACTCTCAAGGACGTTTTTATATTGTGGCCGGCTTTGTCCAAAAAATATGGTATATGTTGCGGAATTTTTTTTCTTGCAGTTCGCTTCAATCACGACTTGCGGCTACCATCGATGCCACCTGTCGAAACCTCTTTTTTGCAATCGTCAAAACAAGCCCAGCCCCATTAGATAGTGAATCTCCTGTTATTCGACAGTTTACACCCTATATAGAAAGGCTTGTGACATCAATTAAGAAATTGCGCCCCTCTCTCTACAATGCCAATGTTGTAAAAGATCTAAAAGATTTAACCCGACAGCCCGAGGTTGCTGAAGCAAAATTCGCATTGTCCCAGGGAAAAAAGCCCCAGCTTCTTGCCGAAGGCATAAGCGGCTCTTATATTCTAGTGAACCGCAAGGGAGATCCGTTGGCCATTTTTAAACCTGCGGAAGAAGAAGCTGGAAATCCAGCCAATCCTAAAGGCTTCTCCGAAAAGATCGCTCATGGCATTCTTCGACAATTTCGCATTACTCCTGGCACTTCCTACCAAAGAGAACGAGTGGCGTATTTACTAGACAAGGACCATTTTTCTCAAGTGCCCGCCACTTTTATTGCTCACATGCCTCGAAAGTATTTTTCAAAATTTGGCACATTTGAGGAAGACTCTCTCATTAAGGGATCTTTTCAAAAATTTATTCTCGGATGCAAAGAAGCTTGGGATTACTACCAAATCCTCCCCTCATTTTTAAGTAGTGCTAGCGGTCATAAAATTCCATCGCATGAAATACATAAAATCGCCATCTTGGATATTAGAATGCTCAACTGTGACCGTCATATGAAAAATTTTCTTATAGACAACGACTGGCATGCACATCCAATTGATCATGGCTATACACTGCCTGGCAACGCATCCAATTTACGTTTTAACTGGATGAACTTTACACAAGCAAAAGCACCTTTTTCACAAGAAGCTCTCAATTATATCCACCGTTTGGATCCCGATTCAGATATTGCTCTAATTAAACGTAAAGTCCCTTCTCTTGATTCTGCAGCCTTATTTCGTGTGAAAGTGGCAACCTTACTACTCAAAAAAGCAGCAGCCAAAGGCTTGTCCGCATACCAAATTGGAGCTCTCATGATCGGCTCTCATCCCGAATCGTTAATGAGTCTGCTCAATCACTTCCTCCCTATTGCTACAGGACGGTCATCTTATTTTGAAATAAACATTTGTCAACCTCTCCTTACAAGGCATGTTGATATTGACACTTTCCTGACACGCGAAATCGAGAAAATTTGCTGAATAAAGATCCCACGCATAACCAACGCATGCCAATTTTTTGAAATTGCCATTCTTGAAAATAATTTTTTTCTTGTATAAGCAGGATTAGAGAAAAAATTGTACATTTCAAAGAATCGAGAGGGCTATGTCAAAAAAACTATTTTACTCTATAGTACTGCTTGCCGCTTGCATTTTGCCTCCACGCCCAATAGAGGCAGCACACGTACCGCCTACAACGAGAGTTGTCAATAGCACTTCAGACAACCCTACTACGGTCGGAACACTCCCTTATTGGCTTCTCAATGCCAATGATGGCGACACAATCGACTGCAATTTTATTGCAGAACAACAAATTACCCTAACTTCTTCGCTCCCAGCGATTACTAAAAATTGTACCATAAATGGCGCAGGAGTCACTATCGACGCAGGCAGCCACTATCAGGCATTTCAAGTGGCTTCAGGAACCGTCATCATCAATGACATCAATGTCCAAAATGCCATTTCCAAAGGTGGAAATGGGGGTGATGGGTATTCAGGAGGAGGCGGGGGTGTCGGCGGTGGAGGGGCTCTTTACATCCATACGGACACATCAGTAACCCTAAGGGCTTGCAGCCTTCTTAATAATATTGCTCAAGGGGGAGACGGGGGCGCAGCAAGTAACATAGGAAATAACGGAGCGGGCGGCGGCGGTGGATTTGGGGGCGGAAATGGAGGAAATTGTATGACGACTGTTTCTACAGGTGGCGGCGGTGGCGGTCATAGCAATGGAGGAAGTGGCGGGTCAAATTCTTCTCCAAATGGGAATAACGGAGTCTATTTTGGCGGCGGCGGTGGCGGTGCTGGTATCAATGTAGTGGCTCCCGGTGGCAGCGGTGGAAACGCAGGACCAACTGGCACATTTACAGGAGGCGCTGAGTCCGCTGGTAATGGTGGTGGCGGCGCAGGCAACAGCGAGGATGGTCTTGCAG
>CAYOTQ010000267.1:1719-3177 GCA_964406915.1 uncultured bacterium | reverse complement strand
ATTGAACCGACAGACTTTCAGAAAAAAATTGATCTGAAACAAGATCACATCCCTTGAGGAATATAAAAAACCAAATATAGACGATAACGGGCACTTCAGCAGCACGCAAGACAGCTTCCTTCACGAACTGCTGCCTACTCACACACTGCTGGCACATGCGGCCACATAGCCAGCGCCAGCCATGCGTGACGAGAGCCCCTGTCGCTAGAATCGCCACAAACGTTAAAAACCAGCGCGCCTCACCATCCATGAGATGGATAGGATTCCAAAAAATCATATCAATAGTCCCTAAAAACTCTGAATATAAACGACATAAATAAAAATCTTTGCCTACTAGCATCCAATAGTGGTAGATATTTGGCAAGCTTGTTTATTATAGCCCATATGAAACATAAGAGGGATATCGCTATGTCTAGTGAGTCGTTTACAAAAGATCTATTTCGAACGTTTGTGAAAATTGTCTGTAAAGTAGTCGCCATCGGTGTTGGTATTGTCCTCTTGATTTGCGGACTGGCGAGCCTCTTTTCAAATGCCGGCAATGTTCCACACCACACCACACCTCGAGTGCTTGCAAACGACCAATGGAAAATACGTCCGTTTTCAGCCGATGCTCCTACAATTCTCCATATCAATATTACCGGGACTATTGGGATGTATGGATTGAGAAAAGAAAAAGTTTTTACTCAACTTTTGGAATCTGTCGATATCGCCCTCAAACCAGGACAAGTAAAAGCTATCTTGATGACTATCAATTCTCCCGGAGGCGTTGCCAGCGATGCCGATAGCATCTATCGCTATCTCCAAGAATACAAAAAGCGCTATAAAGTGCCTGTTTATGCCTATGTCAACGGTCTATGTGCCTCGGGAGGCATGTATATTGCCTGTGCTGCCGACAAAATTTACGCCTCGGAAGACAGTCTCATCGGGCATGTAGGAACTCTTCTCTCTCCGCCATTTTTTAATGTCTCTGCCCTCATGCAGCAGTGGGGAATTCAATCCAAGACCATATTTGCCGGCAAAGATAAAGATTCTATGAACCCATTTCGGCCCTGGCATGAGAATGAAGGCGAAGCCTTTCAGTATATTGTCGACTCCGCCTACGATCTCTTTCTTACCGTCGTCTCCCAGAACCGACCAAAACTGACAAAAGAAGTCCTCATAGACCAAGGAGCTCGCATATGGCCTACTAAAGATGCATTGGAATATGGGTATATCGACAGCCCTGCCTCTACTATCGATGATGTACTTCGGCTTCTTGCAAAAGAGGCGGGAATTGAAGACTTCTATCAATTTGTAGAACTCGACTCTCATGACTTTTTTGAGTCTCTATTAGGACCAAGGCCTGAAGGAATCTTTAAAGGGATCTTGAGCGGCAAGATAGAACATCATGTGCGTGTTCCTGGAGATCTTCCTTCAGAATTAATAGGAAAGCCTCTTTATCTATACCATCCATAGCAA
>CAYOTQ010000267.1:0-1709 GCA_964406915.1 uncultured bacterium | reverse complement strand
GGACGCCTGCCCCGTGGATTGCCTTTATCTCATCGATGCTACAGGTTATTTGTATCGCTCCTACTTTGCCATCCAGGGGCTGTCTAATCAAGAGGGAGAGTCCACAGGGGCTCTCTATGGCTTCATCAGGTCTCTGCTTCGGCTTATTGATCAAGAAAAGCCTGTATATATGGCAGCTGTCTTTGATGCTGAGAGGGGCAAAGAAGCAAGAGTCGCTCTGTATAGCGAATATAAAGCACATCGCAAACCAGCACCGCCCGATCTGATCCGACAGCTCAAGGAAGCTCAGGAATTTTGCTCGTTGTACGGCATTCCCACTCTGGCTATCCCAGGTGTAGAAGCTGACGATACATTGGCAAGTGTTGCCCTCTGGGCAAAAGAACAAGGCAGCCGCGTCTTTATTAGCACGAGCGACAAAGACATGATGCAGCTTGTGGACTCGCACATTTTGCTGATCAATCCACACAAAGACAATGCGATCATTGATGCAAAGAAGGTAGAAGAGACGTATGGAATACTCCCTGAGCAGCTTCGAGATTATCTAGCTATCGTCGGCGACAGCTCTGACAATGTACCAGGGATTAGCGGCTTTGGCGCCAAAGGAGCTGCTCAGCTCCTTAGAGATTATAAAAGCTTGGAGGGAATCTATGCCAACCTTGAAGCCATTGGCGGCAAAAAAGCAGCCTCCTTGCAAGCACAAAGGGATATGGCCTTCTTGAGCCAAAAACTCGTTTCGTTAAACAGCCAAGTCCCATTTGTAAAGGAAACGGAATTTTTTAGTCGTAAACCCCCATCAAATGATGATTTGAGAAAGTTTTTGCTGGGCAAAAACTTTGCCTCACTCTTGAAAATTATTACCCACGAAGAAGAAAAGCCGGCCACGCCAGAGCCTGCAGCTGCCGTAAAAATTATCTCGACACTTGAAGAGTTGGAAACCCTGATCGCAAATCTCTCCACTCATACCGAGCTCTGCCTGGATACAGAAACGACTGATTTGCATCCCCTAAGAGCCTCTCTTGTAGGTATTGGCCTAGCCGCTTCCGCTACAGAGGCTTTTTATATTCCCCTTAACTCAACGCTGCCAAAAGAGCCTGCTCTTGCCAAGCTCAGGCAACTCTTTGAAGATCCGCGGCACAGGTTTTATGGCCACAATATCAAGTATGACTGGCACATCCTCAAAAATGTTGGAATTGATATTGCCCATATTTCAGGAGATACCATTTTAGAATCTTATCTACTCAATGCCCATCAACGCAAACATTCTCTCGATGAGCTTTCACTGATGTACTTTGGCAAGCAAAAGATTGCTACCAGCGATCTACTGGGAAAAGGCAAGGGACAGCTTACAATGGATCTTGTACCTCTTGAAAAAGTCGCCGAGTATTGCTGCGAAGATGTGGAATACACAGTGCGCCTTAAAGAGCGCCTTGATAAGGAAATCAGCTCTCGAGGTTTGCAAAAAATCCTAGATGACATAGAAGTGCCTCTCATCACCATCTTGGGCAAAATGGAGCGCGAGGGAATTTATGTAGACACACAGGTGCTAGCTCAGCTGTCTCACATCACTCAAAAAGAAATTGAAGCTCTACAAGAGGCAATCTTCCAGCTTGCAGGCGCTCCTTTTAATATTAATTCACCTAAACAGCTCAGCGAAATTCTGTTCGATAAACTAGGCATCTATCCTCCCAAAAAAGGCAAGACACAGCCCT
>CAYOTQ010000266.1:0-3210 GCA_964406915.1 uncultured bacterium | reverse complement strand
CGAGCGTCACCTGATTGTCATGCTTGAGGCCCTCTTTGCTGGCATAGGCATCTACAGCACGGGCAAAGGCATGCTCGGCCCGTATGCGGCTTTGTGTGGCTGGCAGGCAGTGGCTATACTGAGGGTCATTCAGAAAAGGATTTACAGCCTCATCCTTGCTCCACCATCTGGTCACTCGTTTGTGGTATTTGTAAATTGTCGAGAGGCTTGATGTCGATGCGGAAGATGTTGATTCAGGCGTAGAGATCTGTACATTTTTCATTTGCTGCACCAGAGAGGCGTTCTTATGGCTCTCTACGGGGAAGGAGGTTATTGCGAATGCCTGTGTGTCGAAAAGAGTGGTTGGCAGAGGCTGTGAGAGTAGGGCTGCGTGCTGTTCAAAAGCAGATTTTGAGAAAAAACTTGTTTTAGAGGGGTTCTTTATCTTTTGTGCTACCTGTACACAAGTTGCCAGGTCGTCAGCTGCTGTTGTTGTGTACGCATCAATCATTGTTTGAATGGAGCGCGACAAGAAGCTATATGCTTTTGCTTGAAATTCACTATATTGCTGCGCTGTGCTGTGTGTATAAGCTGTTGCTTCCCATTCGCCTAGTTTTGAGTACAGCCAAGTGGTTTTGTTGAGAGCGCTTGTAAGATCTCGCAGACGGGTAAGAGAAGGATCGTCATTCAACAATGAAGCATTCCTCATTATCAGTGCGTAGTTGGCCTGAAAGGTGCCCGTGTCTCTAACTAGGACTCCTATAGAATTCAGTATTTCAAAATCGGTAAGTGTATAGCAAAACGTTTTTATTTCTTCACGACAGCCTGATTGGGCGATTTTATGTGCCAACCTTTGAAAAGCAGGATGTTCTGTATCCACAACCCTCTGGGTTTTCTTCCACTTGGCATGCGTGTTGGCAGATTGCAGTAGAATTTGCACATCTTTTATATCCATCGTAGATTTGCCGAAGCGTATGCTAAAGGATGCCTTTTTTCTGTTCGATTCTAGCCTTATGGTAACTATGTTTTGATTGATCATTTTGAGCATGCGTGCGCTGCTCTCTTCCTCTGCTTTGACGAGGATTCGAAAATCCTGTAAGAATTTAGGCAGTGCGCTCAAGATTTGCAAGCAGAAGAGGAGGGAAGGTTTTGCCGTTTTTGCCAGGGGCTTCTGATTTAAAATTTGGCGTATATTAATAGAAGATTTTGATGTTTTATCTGGAGGGGTAGTTGGGATCAGTTTAAATGTTGTTTTCTCTAAAAGATATTCTTTCAGATAGCGATTAGGAAGACAATGATTGTCGGGGGCGTCCTGAAGGAATTGGTGCGCTATATTTTGGAGTTTCGTCACTTGTTCCGAAGAAATAAATGGAGGCGATACTTGTGAGAAAATATCTTCAAATAGCTTCGTAATAATTGCAATATGGTCTGAATACGTGAGGCTATTGGGGAGCGGTTTGTCTGTTGTTGCAACTCCAACTGTCCCATTTAACCAGATGAGGCTACATTTGCATTTGTCATTTTTTGCCCAGTTGAGAATATCGACTGCCTTAATATAGTCAGAGCATCTCTCCGGCAGAGGAAGTGAATTATATGGTCCAATGAACATAAAGCTAACCTTATTATTGTGAAATTTTTAAAAAAATAGACGGCTACTCGTTATCAGAGAAGCGGCAAAGTCGGATGGTGGTACCGTCTTGGGGATTTTTGATAATAATAAGGTCATCTGTTATGGACGCAACATAGCTGTCATCATGATACACCTGTGTATCAAAATTGCTTAGCTGTTCACTGGAAGAGAGGGGTGGAAAGTTAAGTTTATAATACCCCTGCTGCAGGACGTCATTGCAGAGCGTGGAAGGTGTTTTTTCAGTAAAATGGCGGTGGTAGCAGATCTTCTTGTCATTAAACGCATATCCAAAAACCCCTTGCCGTACAGTACCGTCGTTCATCACAAGCTCTCCTAGCACAGTCACTTGATTTTCATGAATGAAACCCTCTTTGCCGGCGTAGGCATCTACTGCAAGAGCAAAGGCATGCTCGGTACGTATGCGACTTTGTGTGGCTGGCAGACAGTTGCTATACTGAGGATCATTCAGAAAAGGATTTACAGCATCATCCTTGCTCCACCATCTGGTCACTCGTTGGTGGTATTTGTAAATTGTCGAGAGGCTTGATGTCGAGGTTGAAGGAGATGATGCAGGCGTGGAAATCTGTACATTTTTCATTTGCTGCACTAGAGAGGCGTCCTTATGGATCTCTACGGGGAAGGAGGTTATCGCGAATGACTGTGTATCGAAAAGAGGTGCAGGCAGTGACTTTGTGAGTTGCTCTCTGTGATGTTCAAAAATAGATTGGGAGAAAAAACTTGTTTTAGAGGGGTTCTTTATCTTTTTCGCTATCTGTACACAAATTTCAAGGTCATCAGGTGCTGTTTTTGCATACGTATCAATCACTGCTTGAACGGAGCGCGACAGGAAGCCGTACGCTTTTGCTTGAAATTCGGCATATTGTCGTACTGGGCATTGTGTATTATGTGCGTTTGTTTCCCAATTGGTTAAACTTGCGCTTAGAAACAGTATTTTTTTGAGAGCTCTTGTAAGATGTCGCAGGTGGGTAAGAGAAGGATCGCCCTTCAACACAGAAGTATTCGCTTTTATCAATTTCCATTTGTCTACAAAGGTGCCTGTGTCTCTAACTTCGGCTACCATATTATGCAGTATTTGATAATCAGTAAGTGAATAACAAAAGGCTCGCATTTCTTCACCACAGCCTGATTGAGAGATTTGACGTGCCAGTCTTTGAAATGAAGGACTTTCCTTATCTACAGCTACAGGGTTGTTGTTCCACTTGGCAAGAATTTTGGTACAGTAAAGGAAAATTCGCAGATCTTTTATGTCCAGTGTAGGCTTGTGGTAACAGATGTGCAAGGTTGCTAGTGTTCTGCCCGGATTTAATTCTAGGGTAAGCAGGTTTTGATTGAGCATTTTGAGGATACATGCGCTTAGCTCTTCCTCTATTTTGGTGCTGGTTCGCAAGTCCCTTAAGAACTGAGGGAATGTACTCATCACTTTTAGGCAGGAAAGAAGATGTGTTTTTTCTGTTTTTGCTATGCCTCTTCGCTTTAAAACTTCTCTTGCATTGGTAGAAGATTTTGATTTTTTGTCTGGAAGAGTAGTTGGGATTCGTTTAAATGTTGTTTTCTCTAAAAGATATTCTTTCAGATAGCGA
>CAYOTQ010000265.1:0-3214 GCA_964406915.1 uncultured bacterium | reverse complement strand
TTTGGCCTTATGCAAGCACACACGCCTCTGATTTCACTCTCATCGGAACATACAGCGCACTGCAGGGCCTCGCGTAGTGAATCGTATGCCCTGCCCTTGGTAAACGGAGCAAGCGCTGCTTTAGATACTTACTATGAGCAAATAGCATGATTACGAAAAAAGAATTTTACTTCATCAGACACGGCCAGACTGACTATAACGTGTCACTGACAAAAGTAGATCACGAAGATATCCCTCTAAATACCACCGGACGCCTACAAGCCCAAACAGTAGAGCCCATTATCGCCTCTCTTCCTATCAAATCGGTCTGCTGCAGCCCTCTTCGACGCGCCAAAGAGACAAAAGAGATGATCTCTACAAGACTACAAGCAACGCATTATGAACTGGCAGATCTTGGTGAGTGTTCTCTGAGCATTTGGCAAAAGATGACAGCCTTTCATCATACACAGCACGAAGTACAAGCGTTCATGGAGCGGGTGGTTCAGGGCATCAATCATGCCCTTTCTCTAGAGGGGCCGGTATTAGTTGTGGCACATGGAGGCATTCACTGGGCGATCTGCTCGTTTATGGATATTACAGATCATGACTGGATCATTGACAATTGCCGCCCTGTCCATTTTTCTTTAGACAGCAGTGGCAAATGGCAGGCAAAACAGCTCCTTTATTGACCCTTTGCCAAGAACAGCGCCATTGAGTAAGGTGGAGCAAAGATACCAAAAAGGATCTTTGCAATGAATAGGCGCTATATCGAATTTCTGCGACAAGAGCTTGCTCAGATCCAGCAAGAGGGGCTCTATAAAGTTGAGAGAGAAATCGCCTCTCCTCAGTCGTCTCATATCCGCCTCGCAGATGGCAAAGAAGTACTCAATTTTTGTGCTAATAACTACCTCGGTCTGGCAGATAGTGCCGAAATTATCAACGCTGCAAAAAGTAGCTATGATACATGCGGGTTTGGACTTGCCTCTGTGCGTTTTATCTGCGGCACCCAAACATCGCATCACCAGCTGGAAAGCCGTCTCTGTCAATTTTTTGAAACAGAGGCTGCTATACTCTACTCTTCTTGTTTTGATGCCAATACAGGCCTTTTTGAACCTCTCCTGAGCGAAGAGGATGCCATCTTCATTGACGAGCTTAACCATGCAAGCATCATCGACGGCATACGGCTGTGCAAATCTGCTCGTTTTCGCTACCAGCACAATGATATGGCAGATCTTGAAGCCAAGCTGCGTGCTGCAAAAGATGCCCGCTTCCGTCTGATCGCCACCGACGGCGTATTTTCTATGGATGGCACTGTGGCCAATCTAAAGGCTATTTGCGACCTTGCAGATGCCTACAGCGCCATGGTAATGGTTGACGATGCCCATGCTGTTGGCTTTATGGGTCAGCATGGACGCGGCTCTGTCGAGCACTGCGGCGTGCTGCAACGTATAGATATCCTTACAGGAACGTTTGGCAAAGCTCTTGGGGGCGCTTCAGGCGGATATACCACTGGCAAAAAAGAAATCATCGACATGCTCCGTCAGCGATCACGACCCTATCTTTTTTCAAATACTCTTGCACCAGCTATTGTCGCCGGATCGCTTAGCGCCCTGGCTCTTATCCAGCAAGGTGCACCACTCCGGCAAAAGCTGCACGATAACAGCCGCTACTTCAGAAGCCAGATGACAAAGAGAGGCTTTACCCTCATTCCTGGAGACCACCCCATCATCCCCATTATGCTAGGAGAGGCAAGCCTTGCGCAAAGTTTTGCGGCACGAATGCTCGATCATGGCATCTACGTCATCGGCTTTTTTTATCCAGTTGTTCCCAAAGGTAAAGCACGCATTCGCACGCAAATGTCTGCCGCCCATTCAAAAGAAGATCTGGACAAAGCCATCAACGCTTTTGAAGCCGTTGGCAAAGAACTTGGAGTACTCGCCAAATGAAAGCCATTGTAAAAGCACATCCCGCTCCTGGCCTTGCCTGGCAAGAGTGCCCTATGCCCCGGATCAAAGAAACAGAAGTATGCATCAAAATCCATACTACCGCTATTTGCGGCACCGATCTTCACATCTACAACTGGGACAGCTGGGCAAAAAAAAACGTGCCAACACCGCTCATTATTGGCCACGAATTTATGGGTTACATCCATCAAATAGGGGCAAAAGTCACACGATACAAAATTGGCGATCGTGTCAGTGGAGAAGGACATCTCACCTGCGGCACATGTGCCAGTTGCAGAAATGGACAGCGCCACCTTTGCCTTCATGTAAGAGGTGTCGGCTACCATGTACCAGGCTGCTTTGCCGAGTATTTTGTCTTGCCTGAAGAAAATGTGGTGTTGCTGCCGCCCGAGATCCCCGACGATGTGGCCTCCATTCTTGACCCTCTTGGAAATGCTGTACACACAGCTCTTTCATTTGACCTTGCCGGTGAAGATGTCTTAATCACTGGAGCTGGACCGCTCGGACTCCTGGCAACAGCCGTATGTAAACGAGCTGGCGCTCGCTATATTGTCATCACTGACCACAACGACTATCGCTTGCGCCTTGCAAAGCAAATAGGTGCATCAGCAGTCGTCCATGTGCCAACAGAGAGCATAACAGATGCTATGGCACAACTTGGAATGGATAATGGCTTTGTGATAGGCCTTGAGATGTCTGGAAACTTCGATGCCTTTAATGATCTCTTGCATCATCTACAACCAGGAGGCCGTGTGGGCTTGCTTGGCCTCTTGCCTTCCAGCGGCACAATCGATTGGGATCTAGTGATCTTTAAAATGCTCACCATCAAAGGCATCTATGGCCGCGAAATCTTTCGCACCTGGGATAAGATGCTGCATCTTTTGCAAAGCGGACTAGATGTCTCTCCTATCATCACCCATCGCTTTCCTGCAGCGGAATTTCAAAAAGGCTTTGACTTGATGATGAGCGGCCAGGCAGCGAAAGTGCTCTTACAATGGTGAGAGCACGCTTTGCAACTCTTGGCGCTTCTTTTCCATAAAAACGGAGATATCTTCTTTGAAGTACCCAATGAGGAAAGGCGCCCACACAGCAGCATTGAGGGAAAGCATAATCTCATATGGAGTGTATTTGGTGGTGATTTTCCCCTCTTTTTGAAGCGAGGCAATTTCATTCATCCAAGAGTCTAACCACTCCTCTGAAGTGCCTGAGATCGTGTCTCCTTTTTCTTCGAGTGCTTGCCACAAAAGCATCCGTACCAGATTTCTATTGTG
>CAYOTQ010000264.1:0-3214 GCA_964406915.1 uncultured bacterium | reverse complement strand
CGATCCCGAGCTCTTAGCCAGTCTTTTTGAAGATGTATCCCCACAAGAAATGATGGATGTAGTCCCACAAGAAACGAAGGAGATATCACTAGATCCTGCATCCATTCACTTCTGTCGTCGTTATCTTACCCTTTCTTTTGAGGAAAAGCGGCGTCAGGCTATCGTCGTTAAAGAAGAGGCTACACTCCTTTTGGAGAATATGGGGTATGAAGATCTTGCCTACTGTTGTCTTGGAGAGGCTGCACTTGTACTCGGGGATAAACGACAGGCAAAGATCTACTTTTTATGGCAAACGCCTCCATCTCCAGAAGATTGTGTCACCACACTACAAGACGAACAAATTCCCATCTGGTTTTATCAGCTTTCTCGTTATGCAATATGCTCGGATGATAAAAATTATATAGACAGGCTCATCGAAGCAAGAAGACGCTATTCTACAGACGCTTTTACAGAATGTTATGTTTTCATGAAAGAGAAGGGTGCTTGGCAAGATCCAAAGAAGCTGTCTCTTCTGTTTTCTATTGATCCAACCCATCTCAGTATTGCTCAAGATATAACGAAGCACCTTATAAATAATAAGGATGGTGTTTCAGAAGAAATCTGGAAGCTACTAGATGTGCATCTTGATCACCTAGACAAACTCTATCCAGATGGCAACCATCTTCCCCTTCTTCGAGCTGAAGTAAAACGGAGAGTACCAAGTAGTGACAAAGAGCTTATCTTCGCTCTGTATGCACAAGCAATAAAACAATACGAAGCTAAAAAGGGCATGTTATATGCAAACGCTCTTTTGCTCCGCGCTGAGTTTATTCTTACCTCTGTGCCGGAAGATGTGCCAGCCAAGTACAAGGGCGGCTTGGAAAACGATCTGTTACTTGCGTATGAACAGAAAGCCTATCCATTCAAGTGTAGCGATTTATGGTTTACGTACCCACAACAGTTTCCTAATGCCTATTATCTCTCTCTTACAGCCGCTTTGGACGCTTATGTGATAGAGTGTAAGAAAGACATACGACTATTGGTAGGGGATTTATATGAAAAGGGAGGATTTGGCATTGCGCAACACCTTAGTATCGCAGAGTGCTGGAAAAGTGACGAGCAGAGCTCTCTTGATTATGACACCTGCTGCCAATTAGCAGATGGGATGCAGTTCGATAGCCCGGGCCAAGCTCTCCTCTATTATACAATGGCATTTATTATGAAGCCAACAGAAGAGCATTTAGAGATGATTCTTGCGTTGTCAAAAGCTTAGAAGGTCGTTTTTAGCTTTATACTCTCTTAATGTGTAGATGTTACCTTGATTGACAATTTATGAAGTGAATAATTATGCTTTTGCAAAATGTAGGTCAGTATGAATATACACGAATGTTTTCAGCACATTTATAGTTGGTGTACAGGAGACTATCCTGTCACTGCAGATATGCAGAGCCAGTTTGCTCATTTTGTCAGCACAGATAGCCAAGCAATAGAGGCAGCCCTTGCAGAACTCGAAACGATACCTCCCGGCCATTTATTGACACTTTATGATAAAGTAGAGGCTGTGCGTTGCTTGCTTGCAGAGCTGCAGGAAAAATGTGAAAAGACAGGGGATTGGGTTACAAAGAAGCTAGCTAGAGAGCTCTGTAGCAGTATCCGTGCAAGGCTTGCTCCTCATGAGGAGCTGTTGCAGCAGCACGACAACCAGGTCAAGCTCTATACTCGATGGAGAAAATTGGGATTTCCTCCATCCGTCGTGATCTCTCATCCAGAATGTGTCGAGTTTCTCATGGAATCTCCTTTTGGATTTGCCATATCGATGTTTCAAAATCATCCTAGCGCCGGTCCTGAGCGCCATGGTATCAAGCTCGCTTCAGATGGTCATCCAAAAATTAAGATGAACGGAGAGTGGCGGCGTTGGGGGGAGATTCAAGCGCTGGTAGAATTTGACAAGGTCACTCATCGTGTGATCTCAAAAGGCGACGCGAGTAAGGGCTGGAACTACATTTCACCAGATGGAATGGTGCAAAAAGATATGTATGTCTACGATGAGCTCTATCCAGTAGAGCAGCTGAGTCCAGAGGAGTATCTTACTGCCCGCAAGCATGCAGAAAAATTCTTCACAGCCAATCCGGAAGTAGATCCCGGTATTGACAAAGACTGTATCATTCAGATAGTGACAAATAGTGCGATGAAGCTTGACCTGCCCAAAAACTGGCTCACTGCCAATATCCACAAGTACGTACCCCAACACTCTTCTATTAGAATTATCGACAAAGAGGGGAAGGTATACTCCTTCGGAGCTATTACCGACCAAAAGTCTGCCGATATACTTAAAGAGAATATGCCGTATACCTTTTTAGCCTCTGTAGACACGCGTGCTACTTGCTACGACTGGCAAGAGTCTTTTTTGTTCGACAGGCAAGTCACCAGTGTTCCACTTACAAGCGCAAGAAAAGATGATATTTTAAAGTTTGTGTCTAAGGTCAATCAAGATGGGATACGCTTTAGTTTTATGAAGCAAAACTGTGCAAAATTTAGCACAGCAGTAATGGATAAGGCGGGGGTCCATATTGACACTCGAATCTCTCTTCCTTCACTCTTCGGTGCCCTCATACCAGATTTTAGTAGCCTGCCGGTATTTCGGGAAGTGGCCTATGTAGCTGCAAAAGTGACCCAAGCTGTAAGGCCTATTTTTGAAACTCTTCACAGAGTTATTCCTCAGCCTATTCATCGAGTATTTTCTTTTATTGGAGATGTTGTTGGATTTATTCCAAACAAACTGTCTGCAATATTTTTCAATACACTTTTGTTAATTCTAGGGGGTGCGAAAGTAGGCTCACCCCTTCCAGATAGCAGGCCTCATAATCCAGAATGGAATGATTATGAGCTGCGCGATTTTCATCGCGTAATCAATACTGTTGGCGACTTTTTTAGCAATGAGACGTCGGATATGTATCACTCTATAGGAATTTCAGAATGGCAAAAGAAGCAGCCTTCGACCATCTTTTATAAAAAAGATGCCGTGTCAAAAATGCATATCTTGCCGCCAACCCCTTAATTTTAGGAGAAGTTCAAATGTCAGTACCCACGATATTTCATCAACTGTTCGGCTGTATTATGCCCCAGCAGCCATCAGATGATCCTAATGCAGAAAATCTGTTTTTAGCGTTTATTACACCCCACCAACAATCCATTGAAGAAGAGGCAAATGCACTTGCAGCAATTCCTCCTGCAA
>CAYOTQ010000263.1:0-3223 GCA_964406915.1 uncultured bacterium | reverse complement strand
GTTACTGTTGTCTCTCTCTTCAAATCGAGATATAGTTCATTTTAATTACTAAGCGACAATAATAATTCTATCTATAATATACATTTATTGTAATTGTTATATATAATGTTATTATTTAATTTAAATATATAGGAAAATATGAGTAGTGTAGAAAACGTTGTTGAAATATTAGCGAAGTATGATTTTGGTTCGAATGCAGAACAACGTCTCTTTGTAGATGAAGAGAAATCTCTGGGCATTTTAGACGGCAGCAATTTGGAACAAATCAGCGCTCTGAACTCTCCAAACTGTAAACTAAGCACCGTAGTCACATTTGTGTTTGCGCAGCTAAGCAATGCTCCCAAAGACACAGTATCTGCACTGTTCATACAAAATCCAAAAGCTTATGAGACAAGTTTGAAGCTGCTGGAAGCTGCAAAGAGTAGCCACACTAAGCTAGACTCAGAAGGGATACTTCTTTTCAGCAATCAGGTACGAGAAGCCTATGCACCATTCAAAACTCTTCCTGAAGAGGTATGGGGACATGTATTTTCATCATGTGATACAAAGACTTTGGGACGGCTTGAATGTGTAAGCACCTTCTTTCACAACACGGTATCACAGAGCGGTTGGTCTTGCTTGGCTCTCTCATTGATGGCCGAACAAGAACGAAAGATCTATTGCCAAGAGCGACAAGGCATGTGGTATGTCACGTTAGGATTCATGAGCAAACTGTATCTGAAAACTGGTGGGTGGACCCTCAGTGAACAGGAAAAAGCTTTGCTTGAGACATGTAAAAAAGTCCTGAGCATCAGTGATGGGGCTTTCATAGCCCCAGATTTGCTCAGAGCTTTTGAATGCATGAAAAACAATACAGCAACAGCCTTTGCATCTACCCCGCGTTTTGAACCTTTTTTAATGATAGGGTATAGTAATGCTGAGAGATATCTGCAGGATGGGGTGAAACCAGGCAGTTTCCTTCGACAGATCATAAGTAACTTCAAGGAGGCGTTTGTGGATGAGGCTCCAGGCGCGGGCAGTCAGAAAGAGTTCCAGGAGAATCAAATTGTTCCCAAAACTTTATGGGAACTAGCCAGTGGTCTGGAGAAATTGGTACAAAAAATAGAGATGAATCTTACGTTTCTCACACAGCCAAACCCACCTGCGAATTCTCTCCAGTCACAGTAGTTGTTAGGGAGTCATGCCTGTATGCAAAACAGCTGTTTGGTATACAGGCTTTCCAGCTTGCATAAAATCCCGCTTTATGATATAGTTAGATTTTAAACATAAATCCCAAAAGGCTTTTATAGGGGCTTTTGTGCAGCGATCACAGCTTTTCTTAACTTCTCTCGTCCTCACCACCACTACCGGCACCCGCCGGTAATATCCTGTCGCTTTTACTCTTAGTGCTGCCCTTTTACCTTTAAACTTATAGAGAGAATATGTTTCGCAAAATGCCTTTTGTCCTTCTGGCGATTATTGTCGCTCTTATTTTTTTGGATCCCTTTATTCCAGACATGTTCAAGCAAATACTGTACGCTACAAGCTTGACATTGAAGTCGGTGATCCTCTTTTTCCTTCCTTTCATTGTGTTTGGACTGCTTTTTAAAGCGGTAGTCTCCCTGGCAAGCCAGGCCACTAAGGTGCTCTTGCTTGTTTTTTGTGCAGTCGTGGGATCAAATTTTGTCTCTACCTTTTTAAGTCACTATGTAGGGTCGTGGGTCTATAATTTTGATTTGTCGCTCATCGCTCTGCAGGCACAAGATGCTCTGCCGGCCGCTTGGTCCCTGGAGCTGCCTCGATTGATTGCCAATGATAAAGCGATGTTTTGCGGCATCATTACCGCGCTTATTTTGTCTACCTTCAAGCCTCAGTCCGCAGAGAGACTTGGGGTGCTGCTCGATCGAATTGTCACAAAGATATTTTCGGTCTTTGTCTACCTGATTCCTCTTTTTGTTGCCGGTTTTGTCACGAAAATGCAAGCCGATGGGGTTATCCATCTCTGTATAAAGGAATACACGGTTATCTTTGCTCTCGTCGCCTGTGCCCAGTTTGGCTATTTGTTGATTGTCTACTTTTTACTCAGCAATGGCCGTTTTGCGGAATGGATCTCTAGCCTGAAGAATATGTTGCCAGCTGCCATCAGCGGCTTTAGCACTATGTCGAGTGCTGCCAGCATGCCGCTTACAATGATCGGAGCAGAAAATAACACAAAAAATAAAGACATTGCGCGCTCAGTCATCGCCACGACGGTCAATATCCACCTTGTAGGGGACTGTTTTGCTATTCCAATTTTTGCCTATGCCGTACTCAAAAACTTTGGCTTTGCAGAGCCCCTTTTATCTGACTATCTTATTTTTGCTTGTTTCTTTGTGTTGGCAAAATTTTCTGTAGCGGCAGTGCCCGGCGGAGGAATTTTGGTGATGCTTCCAATACTTGAAAGCTACCTTGGATTTACAGCTGAGATGATGTCGCTCATTACCGCGCTCTATATTCTCTTTGATCCGGTGATTACTTGCGCCAACGTCTTGGGCAATGGAGCATTTGCTCGGATGATCGATCGATGCATCGGCTTGTTAAAGCTGCAGACGTTATCTAAGAATTTGTCCAAGTGCCCCCAAGACTCTTGATCAGAGAGATAATGGTCGAATACTGATCGCGAGTGACTCGTACTTGCTCGCGCTCAGCCTCAAGGAGCTGTCTTTCGGCATCAACAACGTTTAAATAGTCGGTAAGCCCCATCTGGTATCGAAGGGAAGCAATACGAAGCACCTCTTTTGCAGCATCTACCTCTTGCTGCAAAAACCCAAGTTGCCTCTTTTTCGCATCTGCCGAGCAGAGTGCATTTTCTACCTCTTCCACAGCTGTAAGCACAGTGTCGATGTAGCTGGCTACTGTCTGTTCATAGCGCGCAATCGCTGCTTGAATTTCGCTTGCAATTCTTCCGCCCGTAAAAATGGGCGTACACGCATTTGCTGTGGCTGACCATACATGGTTTTTCCATTTTAAGAGTGAATGGAGGGTGTCTGACAGATAGCCTCCATCCAGTAAGATGCCAATAGTAGGAAAGTAGGCAGTTTTTGCAACGCCTACATCTAGAGCAAAAGCTTCCAGCAGCTTGTCTATTTTGCGGATATCTGGCCGTGATTTTAAGAGATCAAGAGGCAAGCCGGCAGGAATAATTGGAATTGGAGGTTCTACCTGTTGTCTTTTTACCACAAATTCAGAAGCTGGCATGCCTACA
>CAYOTQ010000262.1:0-3253 GCA_964406915.1 uncultured bacterium | reverse complement strand
TGCGCAAAAAATTGCAGAAGAAGAGCTTTTCAAGATGTCTCAGGAAGGCTTTCAATTTGAGAGATTTCCGGAAGAGACTGTGTTGCTTACAGAGTTTGGCCTGCTCGCAAAGAACCTCGATCGGTTGGAAGCAATGAGAATGAAAATAGAGTTTCGATGCCAACAAGATCCACAAATACGCGACAAAAGAACTTTTCTTGAAAGTGTGAAAAATCCTCTGATGCATAACCGGTTTATGTATATGGAAGGACAGCTGAAAAATAACCAAAAGCTGCTGCTTGTTGGATCTCCAAAAGAGCAAATAGAAGATGTGCAGAGATATTGGGAGATGGTGGTCCACAAGAAGGTGCCGCTCATGATTAGTTTGTGCTCTGCTTGTCAATGGGAGGGTATCAGGCCATTTTGGAAGCCGGAGATCCTTGAGCAAATACATGGCGAGCTTCTAGCAAGTATCGGAGCGAGCGTCACGTGTGTGGATACCAACGTGCTTTATTTAGGAAATATGGTTCTAGATAAAGGCAAAGAGCGGTATGTCAAAATTGTCGAAAGAACGTACAAGATAGTTGAAAATGAGGGACAAGCGAATGCACAAGAAAGGCTCGCGACTCATTTACATTATCTGCACTGGCCTGATCATGAGGTAGCTCCAGATCTTGAGGCTCTAGATATCTTACTCCAGAGGCGTCATGAGCTTGTTTCTTCTCTAGATACTCCAATTGTCATTAATTGTCAGGGGGGTATTGGTCGTACAGGAGTGCTCGCAATATTTGAGTGTTGCAAGCATGAAATTGCAGCTCAGCTAAAGGAGGGAAAATCTCTTCAAGAGGTGACTCTCAACCTTGCTGAGATTATCTATAATTTGAGAAAATTCGCTCCTAATATTGTGGGAAGGTATATTGCACAGCTTGGACAGCTATGTGAGTTGGTCGATCGCCATTACCGCACTCTTTAAACCCAAGCGACCACCAATTTTCGGCAACCATCTTCCTAGAGCCGCATATCTACTTCGTCTAACCACTTGCCAAGGTCTCGACCTTGGCTTCGGGGTCCGACTCGTGTCTGTACAGCTCTAAGAAGCCGTTCCCCGAAAATTGGTAGTCGTTTGGGTTTTAAGGGATTATTTCTCATTCAGGTTGTTCTCATTGGTTATGGACTTGTTATTGTCGTAAAAATAAAAATCTAATTATTGAATTAAAATAATAAATTTGGTAAATTAACTTCTTGCTTATTTTTTTGTAGTAATAATAAATAGTGAGGAATCATGAATACTAAATTAGCAAAATTTTTTCTAAGAGTAGGAATTGCCTTTGTGTTTCTCTACGCTTCCGTAGAGATCTATATGCACCCAGATAACTTTTTAAAATATGTACCCAAGTTTGTGCTGAGCCTTTTTCCGCTTCAGCAATTTTTAGATTTCTTTGGTGTGGCTGAAGTTGTGCTGGCTGCATGGATTATGAGTGGATGGAAGGGCCAATATTCTGCTCTGCTTTCCGTCCTTGTGATTGTCGGGATTACCTGTATGAATACAGAATATTTTTATATTCTCTTTAGAAATGTAGCGATTGCGTTCGGAGGGCTCGCTCTCATCGTTCTCGAGTCAAACCTACAGAAGGCATCTCGTACAAAAGTTGCGCAATAGTCTCTATTATGCGCTTCGCTGTTTGGAGAAAAAAGGGCAACTGGATTATACTAACAAAAAGTCTGGCCTTGTTTCTCTAGGCAGCGATATCAGTAAAGAAAATAGAGAATTGCAGAAAGCAGAGAATTGAATGCTCGGTATTTTTCTTGATCAAGAAACCACAGGTCTCGATAGCTACAGGCACCATTTGCTAGAAATTGCCTTCAAGATTGTCTGTCTAGAAACGGGTGATGAAAAAGCCTCGTTTCAGTCAGTCGTCGCGCAGAGCCAAGAGGCATGGCAGGCTCATGATCCAACGAGCATCGCTATAAATGGCTTTTGTTGGCAAGAGATCGAACGTGGCACCAGCATTCCTTCGATCCGCTCCCAAATTATTTCGCTGTTTCAACAAATGCCCATCGTTCGTGGCAAAGCTGTTTTTATCTGCCAAAATCCCTCTTTTGATAGAGCCTTTTTTTCTCATGTTGTAGATTCCTACACACAAGAGAAGCTCAATTGGCCCTACCACTGGCTCGACCTTGCGTCTATGTATTGGGCGTTAGAAGTAAAAAAGACCTGGGCTGCTGGCAAGTCACTTCCAGAGGAAGTGTGGCTTTCAAAAGACACCATTGCAAAAAATGTCAATCTTGAAAAAGAGCAGAAGCCTCATCGCGCAATGCAGGGAGTAGAGCACCTTCTCATGTGCTATGAAAAGGTTGTTGGTTTTTCCACAGAAAAAGTACGCATATGCCAGCCATAATGGCTATTTTGAATGTAACGCCTGATTCGTTCTACGCTGTTTCCAGAGCTTGGCGACCCGAAGAAGCGATTGCCCGTGCATTGCTTTTACAAGAGCAGGGTGCTGATATTCTTGATATCGGAGGGGAATCAACGCGTCCAGGCGCTGTACCTCTTTCTGCGCAAGAAGAGCTTGCGCGTGTGCTGCCTGTGCTCAAAGGCCTTAAGGGCAAACTTCATATCCCAATTTCTATCGATACAATGAAGCCGGAAGTTGCTCGTGCGGCTATACAAGAGGGAGCTCGCCTCATCAATGATGTCTCTGGATTTCAACATCCGGAGATGAGAAAGCTGGCACAGCAGACTGATGTCGATCTATGTGTGATGCATATGCAGGGCACTCCAGCGACTATGCAAGATAATCCTCAATATGAAGCGGGAGTGGTGTCAACAAGTGTGGCATGGCTGCGAGCTCAATGTGAGCACCTCATGCATCTCGGAATAGCGCCTCAGCGTCTTATTGTCGATCCTGGTATTGGGTTTGGCAAAAGCGTAGGGGATAATCTGGCGATATTGCATCAGATTCAGCAGTACAAAAAGCTAGGCTTTCGCCTGCTTGTGGGGATCTCGAGAAAGTCTTTTCTTTCAAAGCTTCTGCAGAGGAAAACGGACGACCTTTTGCCGGCAACTCTTGCGGCAAATTGCTTTCTTGCTCTTCGCGGGGTGGACATTATCCGTGTGCATGATGTGCAGGCTCATAAAGAAGCCTTTACGATACTGGAAGAGATATCCCGCGATTCATAAGAGCAGCTATGGCAAACCGGGCAAATCCCGGAGAAAAATGGATGCAGACACGTTTGCGAAGTCGTTCCCAGAAATGATCATGAGTCGAGACAT
>CAYOTQ010000261.1:1353-3279 GCA_964406915.1 uncultured bacterium | reverse complement strand
AAAAATTCTACAATCTCTTGCAGCTCTTCAATGCAGTCATCGATGCCAGCTACATCTTTAAATGTCACTTTTGTCGAGCCTTTTGGATAAAGCTTTGCTGGCGATTTGCCAAAATCCAGAGCACTTGATCCCATTCCCTTCATCTGTCTGGAAAAGGCAAAGTAGAGCAAGAAAAGAATCAAAAATATTGGAGCCACACTCAAGAGATAGCTGAGGTAGTTAGGAGGAAGCTCTTCGCTCTTGAAAGTTTTTTCCAGTACTTTGTTGAGGGGCTGATCAGGCGCTTTGAAGAATGCAGCACGGTTGATATCAAAATTGCTCCACTCTTCTTTTTCATTGGCAAACCACTGATGAAATACCTCTGCGTCTTGCTTTTCAAGAGCTCGAGTAGACAGTTCCTGATTGTTGAAAAACCAGATCGTTTGCGTAACTGCCTGGCGTGCTTTTTCGAGCTTCTCTTGATTGTCATCTATCTTTTGCAAGGTTGCATTGAGCTCGTCGAGTGTTTCCTTATATGAACGTACAGAACGCAGCTGTTTTAGTCGAATATGATCCGACTCTTGGTTAAGTTGAGAGACGATGTCATGTAGCTGTGGAAGTATTTTTTGCACCTGCACAAAACGATCTGCAGCTGCGATGTTTTCAGCTGATAATTTTTGTAGATCGCTGTCGATTGTACGTAGATTTTGTTTGATAGCTTCATTGCCAATTCCAAGCATCGGAGAGCGCAAAAGACGTACAAGAGCTTTTACTTTTGTAAACACTTCTTCTTCTCTTGTAGCATTGCCAGCAGCTTCTTGGGCTTGTTTTTCGATCGCAGCAAGCGAGACGACATCGTGATCTGCAGGCGTGCGGACAATGATAGCATTCTGTCGTTCAGGAGTATTAAAAATCTCATCGAAAACAGAGTAGCCACCGGAAGGCAATGGCTTGCCCTGGATAGCCACAAAAAGGGAGGCTGCTTCTTCTACACGTTTCTTAAGAAGGCCCAATTGAGCTTCAAGCTGTTCTTTTTCTATTTGAAGTTCGTGACTTGTGTCAAGCAGCTCAAGATATTTGTATCTGGCCTTTCCCTCATCTGTCGTGCGTTCGCGAAACTGACCGGAAAAGGTCACGAGATTACCCGAAACTGCAGTCTTACGGCTTTCTTCGGGCTGCACAAGATCCAAGTTGACAAGTGGCTCTAACTGGTAACTAAAAGAGACACGAGCTACTTTTGTCTCGAGGATATTCTGTACGATGATAAGAGAAAGAATCACCCCCATCACGATCAATACAAAAGAATTTGAAAAATTGCGTTTTGGTTCCGGTTTTTTTTCGTCGCTCATAATGTCCTTTCTACGTTGGCCAAATCTACCCTAGCGGGTTTTGCTAAAGTTTTCTATTATATCATGTCTGGCTAATTCGTTGCATCACTATGTGTAGCCCTTTTCCATCAGCTGCTGTAGAGGCAGCTGTCGCCGAGAGAAAATCTTCTACAACGGCATCTTGCTTTACAATCATAGGCACTAAAGCACTCAAAAAATGGGGCACTTTTTTTTCATTCAAAAAGCGGCCCAACATTTTATTCGGATGACGCTTTACACGCATCCGTGCATCCGCATGCCCTATAAAATAGGACCCAGTGGCTACTGTATCTAGAGGAAGTGTAGTTGAGCAATATCCCCTCCACACATCCTTCCAATGGTTATGCACCGTAGAGGGTCCGTTGCATTGTGTCACCCACACCCTCCAATCTCCAATCTGTTGCTCCCCAAGAACAAGTGGCTGTAAGCCGTGGCATTGCTGCACACTGTTCTTGAGAAAAAACGCTCGGCCACGGTCGCAGTAAAGCGAGCGCTGCCCACATGCAATAAAGCAGTTTGCTTTTCTTTTCAAAAGCATCTCTCGAGCAAGCGTTTGTTGATAGCGGCTGATCGTCAGCCC
>CAYOTQ010000261.1:526-1343 GCA_964406915.1 uncultured bacterium | reverse complement strand
AGCAGGTAGCGCCATTCAAAAAACGAGCACGCTTGTATTTCCTCTAGATCTATCAACAGTCCCAAATCGCTGTCAATTACTTTTTTCAAAAACGGTGCGATTTGCTCTTGTATGTAGGCGGTAAGTTCTTGGGCTTCTTGGGCAATACTGCAAAGATTTGTCTCGAATTCCTTTCCAAACTGTCGTCGTAAAAAAGGGAAAATCTCTACGCGCATTCTCGCACGTAAAAATCGTGTATCACTATTTGTCGCATCTGTGAAGTAATTAATCTCATGATCAAGCAGCCAGGCAAGAATATCCTGCTTTTTTATCCCTAGTAGCGGCCTGAAAATTTTTAATCCTTCAATCTGACTGACCGGCTGTATAGCATGTAGCGCTGACAGATGAGAGCCTTCAAGAATCCTCTTAAACACTGTCTCTGCCTGATCATCTGCATGATGGGCAAGCAAGATACCTTGCGCCTGAATTTGAGTGGCCACTTGGGCAAAAAACCTCAAACGTTCCTGCCTGCTTACTGCTTCAAGATTGTGACCTGCGTTCTCAAGCGCTAGACGCGTTGTATGAAAAGGAAGATGGAAGGTCTCTGCCAGAGAACGTAAGTATTGAGCCTCATAGGCACTTTCTTGACGCCAGCCATGATCGATATGAATCAGGTGGAGAGAAAGAGGATGTTCTTTCGTCCAGGAAAGTAGCAAGTGGAGCAAACATAGAGAATCGGGACCCCCAGAAAGACCAAGCAAAACAGGAGAATCCAATGAGAGATGCTGACGAAAGAAATGAAAGACAGTTGGTTCTAAAAATTGAGGCATGAGGTATA
>CAYOTQ010000261.1:0-516 GCA_964406915.1 uncultured bacterium | reverse complement strand
TACTAATAACCTATGAATAGTACACTGATCCCTCTTTTGTGGCGTTATCTTTTTTTGCAATACAGCAAAACATTATGGCTTTCACTATTTGGATTTTTGATCATCTTACTAGCTACCCGCCTTGAAGATGCAGCAAGACTCATCAGCACAGGCGCGCATGCTCTCTCTGTTGCTCTCTATATTATCTATCAAATCCCCTATGTCATGCAAATAGCCTTGCCAATAGCCACCCTGATTGCAAGTCTCTATCTGTTTCAGCGTTTGTCAGCAAATAACGAACTGACGGCTGTCCGTGCTTCTGGAATTGGGCTCTTTGAACTTACACTGCCACTCATCCTCTTTTCGATGTTGATTGCGCTCTTTTCATTCCAGGTGATTATTAACTGTAGCGTGCAGGCTCACCTGGCTGCAAAAAAATTGGAATACACGCTTCGTGAAATGCACCCTTTGGCCGCAATCCACAATACAAGACTGCTTGAACAGCAAGGTATTAGCATAGACATGAAAGGTTCGTTG
>CAYOTQ010000260.1:0-3289 GCA_964406915.1 uncultured bacterium | reverse complement strand
TATTATTATTGAAGAAATTAAGAAAAAGACACACATAGTTGAGTTAAATTCGTCTTTTCAAGATACCTATAAACCAGATTTTAGTCGCTACCCAAAGTCACAACAACGACTTATAGAGATAGCAAATAACCTCTACGAACATCTCATCCTAAAGAAAAAATTGCAGCAACTGTTAGAGGGGCAAAAGAATTCTTCGCTAATGGTGGGCGTAAACGAAGGAATTTTCGCAAGAGCAGATAGGGTCAATTTTGATACTACCACTCGACCTAATCAATTTCCGACAGATCAAGCATATTACGATGCAACCATGATAGGCATCGTATCAAATGAATTTATTAAACACGGACTTATCACAGGCGTGTCTGCACGAAATGGTCATGGTTGGTTTTTGACCCATACATGATTAGTCAGAGATTCCGAAACCATTGATAAGAAGAGCGCAAGCAACCGCATCAGCTCAAACGAAGATTCAGACCCATATCCATGCAAAAAGAGACTAAAGTATGCCACTTGGGATTGCCGGTACCAGATAGAGTGTTATAAAGGCTCTCGCGGCCAACATGGGCCCTTTTGGCAATTACGGTATGTCAAGTTCACGTGTTATGCGAAAAAACGTGACATATTGGTTTAAACAAGGAGGCTTGAAGAGCATATAGTTTGGAAGGCTCTGCCGTTGAGGGAGACCTCATGATCTCACTTATCTAATCCACGACGTCATCAGCAACACTATCACGGGGTTTTCGCGCGGAGCTCTCCTTTAAGGAAAAAGGTTGCAGTAAGTGCACAAAAGGCCCGGGTTCGAGAGCTAAGGAGCTAAAGCTGAGGAATATCTGATTCACACATTTAATGATGACTCTGCAAACTACGAATTCACGCAGGCGTTGCTAACCGCTAAGCCAGATACACCCGTTGATATTGGTCCACTGGCATCTGTGGCTACCACTGCAAAATACTTATTTCGCACCAATCTACACAACACGCTACTTGCAGATATTTTTTTCATTCGTCGCACTACCTATACAATGGCGTTGAGCTCCACCCGAGTTGAGATATCCACACTTCCCGACATCAATCTAGCGAAGCTTCGCGAACAAATTAAGCAATTCGAGCCAACAGATAAGAGATGGAGTGACGTGCAGTCAACGCAACTCAGTCACAGGAAAAGATAAGCCTGTCTTCCATTCAAATAATAAAAAATTTGGATTGATTATCACACATTTTTAATTGTCATTAATCAAATAAATTTGATAAAATTTCATTTAATTTAATATAAAAGCACGGGACATAATAAATGACAAAAATCTATTTTAACTCTTTCAATGCAGCAACCACAGCATATCCCGAACTCGCTCCGATAACAAACGGTAAATCGCATGAACAACAAGGACGTATCTATACCAAAATTGCTACAGCTATAGAAAAACATGATCAATTGTGGCAAGTGGCACATCTCGCACAAGCGGTTGCTTTCTCAATTCTGGCCCTATTAGTAATTCCGTTATTTATCTCATCATATCGCAAACAAACCATACAGCTCTGGAACAGAGGAACCTCGGGAATAGAAAAAATCTCTCTCTACAATATTGATGCACAAGCAGAAGCACGGCGAGAAAAGCAACATGCACTAGACGAGATACGCAAGAATGCAACAGCCTTTCAACAACTGTCGCCAGAAATGCGAGATGATGAAGAAGTCGCTCTTGCTGCTATTCAAGCATCAACCCTGAACGTGGTACAGTATGCCTCATCTAGGCTAAAGAATATGAAAAAAATAGCTCTCCCGGCAGTGCAAAAGAATGCTCACAACTACCGCCATCTCTCTGACGCCATGAGAGATGATGAAGAGATCCTCTTTGAAGCTATAAAGAGCGCTACTTTTGACATTCTTGGGTACGCATCCGACAGGCTGAAAGACAGGAAAACAGTAGCCATTCCCGCTGTGCAAAAAGTGGCGTCCAACTATCAGCACCTGTCTTTAAACATGCGACAGGATAAAGAAGTGACACTTGCAGCGATAAACAACTGCTTTGAGCCGGTACAGGAAGAGATTTTGCGCTTTTCTTCCGTAGAGCTGCAAAATGATAAAGACATTCAAGAAGCAGCCAGAACAAGAGAGCCGCATATTGCCTCGTTGAAGGCTAAACGGGAAGAGGTACAGCGGCAATATCGGATGTATTGCGAGCAAATAAAACAGCAGCAAGAGCAAGAACAAGCACAGCAACAATATCAATCTGCACAGTACTACGCTCAGCACTTCAATACCTACCCAACATATCCATCTTTCAATACCTACTCTTATCCGCAATTCAACCCCAATCCAGCACCTAATATTTTCTATACGTATTATCCATACTTCAACAGCGCGCCTGGTTATCAATATACCTATTTTTATCCACAAACAGTACCTACCCCTGTACAACCGCCAATGTGGGTCTGTCCCCCGGAGCTGGAAAAGGACAACACCCCATCTGGTGCCATTATACGTAGGATCTTACAAGAAGGTGTGCAGTCAGGAGTAAATTTTGACGATGTACAAAAAAATACGAGCGCACATGGCAATACCAGCATAATTTTTAAAGACGTCTTATGCAAGATGCTGAATCTGCCAAAAGATAGCTCCGAGCAAACTATAAAAGCGACATATAGAAAACAGGTAATCCATCTTCACCCGGACAAAAGAGGTGACGATGTATACGCAAAGCAGGCATTTCATTATCTCAGCACAGCGTACTCTGCTGCCCAGCTGTAAAAACCATATTTTTTACTTTTTCACTTTACGAGTTTTTGACATCAAGCTCTTTTTTGGTGCATTTTAGGGCAATAAAAGCCCTTTTCAATTATTTCTAGAAGGCGTAGTGCAGCATGACTTGGCGTGCGTTCACCCGCTTCCCATGAACGAACTGTTTTCACGCTCACGTTGAGTTACATAGCAAAGACACTTTGTGAAAGGTGATTTTTTTCACGAATTCGCTTTACGTCCTCAGAAGCGTATTGTGCTGGAGGAGCAGGAAGTTCAACTGTTCGTGTTCGTAAAGTTGTCTTGCCCTTTTCGAATTCTATAGCCTCTTCAAGCCCAGCTTTTATATCACCGAAAAATTTTCCCATAATTACTACTTCCTTAATCGTGTGACTAGAGATTTGAAAATGCTTCTCTCTTCATCGGTAAGGTCTTCCTGAACATTTTAGCGCAAACAACTGCATCAACTTAAACGGAGATTCAACCCCATAGCTACGCATAAAGAGACTAAAGTATGCCACTTAGGGTTGCCAGTACCAGATAGAGTTTTGT
>CAYOTQ010000259.1:0-3296 GCA_964406915.1 uncultured bacterium | reverse complement strand
TCAGTCTCTCCAGATTGGGTATGCATCTCTAATGGCTTTTTTGGCCTCATTATTGACCCTTTCTAAGGCTAAGAGACAGGATTTAAGGTTCTGCCAATAGAAGGATCCCTGATCCCTTCACGCTTGAGCATAATCGATCCTGAATATGACCGCTTCCCCGCTCAAGATATGCCTGGCTACCAGATCCTCATGCCGCTCAAGTCCTCAACAAATGACATCCAGGTTCGTGTATTTGCAGGTCCTTTTGCCGAAGCTATTCTTGAGACTGTCGATGCTCATTTTGCAGCTAGCGGCGGCAAAACTTCCGACTACCTCTCTTGCCAGACCTATCACGGCTGGTTTGCCTTTATATCAGAGCCCTTTGCAAAATTTCTCTTTTTCTTCATGAAGCTTTGCCATGCAGTGACAGGCTCCTGGGCTCTTTCCATTATCTTTGCCACACTCGTCTTGCGCCTCATTCTCTATCCTCTCAACACCTGGTCTATTCGTTCGATGAAGGGCATGCAAGAAATTGCCCCGCAGGTCAAAATCATTCAAGAGCGCTACAAAAAAGATCCTCAAAGAGCGCAGCTAGAGATTATGGCTCTTTATAAGCAAAAAGGGATCAATCCAGTCTCTGGATGTTTGCCACTGCTTCTGCAGCTACCCTTTTTGATTGGAATGTTTGACCTTCTAAAATCGACCTTTGAGCTAAGAGGTGCCTCTTTTATTCCAGGATGGATCGACAATCTTACCTCTCCTGATGTTCTCTTTAGCTGGAAGCAGCCGCTCCCATTGATTGGCAATGAGTTTCACCTCCTGCCGATTCTCTTGGGTGTCATCATGTATATCCAGCAGAACGTAATGTCCTCTCTGCCCAAAGACCCCTCTCTCTGGACAGACCAGCAGCGCCAACAGCGTGCCATGGGGAACATCATGACCGTAGTCATGACACTTCTCTTTTACAACTTCCCATCAGGACTCAATATCTACTGGATCTCTTCCATGCTCTTTGGAATGCTCCAACAGTGGTGGATCAATCGCAAGACAAACCAAAAGCCTGTGGTAGCAGTGGAAATCGAGGTACAGCCGACTCACAAAAAAAAGTAGGGCCAGAAAAAGTAGGCTATGAACGACTGGAAGCAATTTCTTCTTAAGCAAGAGCAAGAGTTCGGAAAAGAAACGGTAGACCGATGGCTTCGCTCTCTCGTGGTGAAGAATTTTGATGCCTGTAACCTCTACTTAGAGGCCAAAGATTCCTTCCAGGCGCTCTGGTTTGAAGAACATATCAGGCATAAATTGGGCCAATTTGTCAACTGCAACCAACGGCCAATCTTCATTCATTTGGGGATTAGGGGACAGCAGCAGAAGACAAAGACAAAAAGACGCCCCGAAGCCCCTCAAAACAGCTTCCCCATTCTCTTTGAAGAATTAGACTCCTTTTCTTCATTTGAATCCTTCATCTGTACAGAGGACAATGAGATAGCATTCAAAGTACTTGATCAAGCATGCACCACTCTTGTCGCGAGCAAAGTGCAAGCGATGTCTACTTTTTCTCAAAGTACTACCTTGCCGCCAACAAGCTTCAACCCTATCTACATCTACGGCCCTCCAGGAAGCGGCAAAAGCCATCTTCTCACAGCATGCGCTCACAAGCTCAGACGTGTTGGCTATAATGCCATCTACGCCTCTTGCGACCTTTTTACAGACCATGTTGTCAGGTCAATCAGGGCAGGCGAAATGTCACATTTCCGAAGCACCTACCGGATGGCAGATATTTTGATCGTTGATGACATCCAAAATCTTGGCAGAAAAAATGCCACCCAAGAAGAGTTTTTTCATACATTTAATGCCTTTCATACTGCTGGCAAACAGATTATTCTGGCAGCAAATGGAGCTCCAGCAGCTCTTGCCCATATAGAAGCTCGATTAATTTCACGATTTGAGTGGGGCATTGCATTGCCTATTGCCCCTCTGCAGAAAAAAGAGCTGATCAAAATGATTGAGAACAAGGCAAGCGCTTTGCAATTTCCTCTTGCCTCGCGCACAGCGGAATTTCTCTCTGAGTCTTTTTCAACAAATCCAAAATCAACTGCTCGCGCCCTTGATGCTCTGATCTTACGCTCTCATCTGGCCCACAAACAAAAGAGCTCAAAAAAGACTATACTGCCTCTCGCTGCAGTCAAAACGATGCTAGCAGATCTGATCGAAAAAGAAAAAAGCCTCTCTCTTTCTCATGAGCGAATTATTGCGGCTGTTGCAGAACATTATGGAATGCCGATTGACGATCTTACAGGCAAGTCACAAAGTAGAGAGTGCGTGGTGCCCAGGCAGCTTGCCATGTATCTCTGCCGATTGCTTTTGCAGCTTCCTTACATGAAAATTGGAGATATTTTCTCAAGAGATCACTCTACAGTGATGGCTGCTGTGCGCCAGATTCAAAAGCAACTTACTCTTGTAGAAAGTGATGTAGCGGCTGCCTGCAATACCATTCAAGCGCAGCTGCAAAGCAGCTCAGTGTCTACGTTTGTGTAATTAGATGCTTTTTCATATAATCACATGCCTCTGCCATAGTCCAACGTTCTTCAGGATGTGCCCTGAGAACATTGTAGAGCACATACTCATAATGCTGTTGTACGGTTCGTTCACTTGGTTTTTTTGGCAGGTTCAGTAACGGCTGTTCAACACGCTGATCGACACCGCTCTTCATTAATTTCTGCAACTTAGGTGTTTCTTTACGCCAGTTTGGATTCTCACTATCCCGTACTTTGACGATAGGCTCCATCCAAGGAAGCATCTCTTTTTTTAAAAGAGCGTAGAGTACAGTTCCAAGGGCAAAAGATTCGGTCTTCTGGTAGTCAATATCTGTTGCTGATTCGACAAATTTATCATCGTCATCTCGACAAAACAGCTCAGGCGCTGAATATTCCATCGTCCCATACAGATTTTCTTGGTACATTGTGTGGGCCTCGGGTTCATCAGTCATCTCAAAGGCCATTCCAAAATCAGTAAGAAGAGGCAGTCCATCTGCCCCAAGTAAGATGTTATCTCCTTTGATGTCTCCATGAACATAACCCCTTTCATGAACCTGTGCCAAAGTAGAGAAGAGGCGATAGGCCCATTGAACCTGTGTGTCCAGAGACACCTCTCGCTTTTCTTTAATTACGCTCTGCAAATCCCCTCCGGCAGCACGGGTTGCTAAAATGCTTTTTACAGGCATCTTTCCAGATTTAACTATCGCCACAGAGACAACTTTTACTACCCCTTCTATTCCGTGAAGTGCTTGAGCAACTTTCACTTCATTGTCAATACTTTGC
>CAYOTQ010000258.1:0-3307 GCA_964406915.1 uncultured bacterium | reverse complement strand
AGGTCATGGCCTTGGGATGTATAAGATCCATACTCCGCCAGAAATTCCGAACTACGACAACCAGTCCAAAGCAGTAATCACTCCAGGCATGACTTTTGCTATTGAGCCTTTTGCAACTACCGGCAAAGGGCAAATTTATGAAAGTGGAGAGGCTCATATCTTTTCTTTTGTTGCGATGCGTCCTGTGCGCTCAAGCCTTGCGAAAGCCCTTCTTACAAAGATCAAGAGTTTCAATGGATTGCCCTTTGCAAGCCATGATTTGTTGTCTGGTGAATATTCTACAGAAGCTCTGCAGGAGGGGCTTGATGAACTGCTCCGAGCAGGTGTGATTTATGGCTATGGGCCCCTTGTGGAAGTGGCGCATGGCATGGTCGCCCAGGCAGAAAATTCCATACTTGTCGATGAAAAAGGTCACGTGCATATCACCACACTCTAACAGAAAAGGAAATACTGATGACAACTCCAACAAATCATGCAGCAAATAACACAATAACAGAAATGCAAGCTTGGGCTATCTCGAGGGCCGCTTGTAGCGTGGCAAAACAAGATGAAGCTATGGTAGCGGCAGCGATTATGGGACTTGGCGGTGAAATATTGGGTACTTCTACCGGTACGTCTTGCGGTACGTCTTGTTGTCCAGCAAGCTCTTTGCTTCACAATTCTAAAAGAAAGATAGCCGCTCTTGCGATTGCTTCATCACGTGCCCAGGCAGGGCCTTGCAAAACATGTGTGGCCATCTTAGAAAAAATGCCATCGCTTCTCCTAGCACTCCTCGTCTCTACCGATACAGGCGCTGTTGTAAGATCTTTTTCGATGATTTAAAGAAAAAAATAAATCGATTATTTACAAAGTAGCATATGCAACTGACACCTCAATCTTCTATACTGAATCTTCCAGTCGACTGTGTCTTATTAATTACTCAGTCTTTTGAAGCAAAATCCGATCTATTTCAGCTCGCATGTTGCTGCAAGTACCTGTATCAATGCATTTTTTGCGGGGTCTGGGCGAAGAGAGGAGAGGAGTGCGGGCGCTATTTCAGTAAACGACTCAATGATTCTGAAAGCATCAAAGATTTAACAAGTATTTTTGCTGCTTCAGAATTTGATGTTTGCTCAGAGCGTTTGCATCTTGTCGTATCGCACTATTGCGATGGTCAGGCAGTGCTTCTGGAGAAGATACAACAGAAATTTTCGAATATAGAATTGTCAATCCAAAATGGACAATTTCCACAGACTATACAGTCCTTTTCTGTTAAAGAGCTTTCTTTTAGAGGAGGCAGCATTTCTAAGGCTGTGCTGGATCAAGTCGTCACACGCTGTCGTTCTTTAGAGCGACTTTCATTTTATGACTGCGCTATAGAATCATACACCGCTCTTTTCGAAGCAAACTATCCATCATCAATGACAGAATTGCGGCTGCACCTGCCTCTTCGCGGCGACAATCCAGAGTTTGAGAGTATGCTGGCGAAAGACTACGTCCAACAAGAGCCGCTTGTAGAACCAGCAAATAGCTTTCGTTATTCTCTCCACGGCACCCTTTTCTTGGCACGCCTTCGCAATCATAACCTTGGCCAAGCACAGGGTGTCTTAGAAAGAACAAGAAAATTCCTTGAGAAGGCGCTTGAAGTAAATCAACAAGATGTCGTAGCCCTCACAGCTCTTGGAATTCTGTTCGTCCACGAAAGTCAGCGGATGATTTCTCAGAACATAGCCAGAGCACATGACCTGTTTGAAAAGGCCCTTATCCTCAACCCAGAACAAGCCCTTGCGTTAACGGGAATGGCGATTGTGTTGAGCCGAACAGAAGATGAAGCTCAGTGTGGAAAAGCGAAAGACTATTTGGAACGAGCATGCACGCTGTCAAAAGATTCGCTAATTAAAAAATTAATTAGCGAAGAGCTCAGGCAAAACCCTGCCAGCCCATTAGCAAAGAGCTCTCTTGGCAGCGAATTTCTCAACTGGAACACACCTGACTATGTGCAAAAGGCGCTTGCCTTGAATGAACAGAATCTCTTTTTGCTTTTTTCGAAAACCCAAAAAGCTTTTATAGAAAGTCGCCAGGAAGGTAAAAAGACACTCCAGCACATGTTTGAGGTAAACAAAAATTCACCGGCAATGTTTTCTCAAGGAGTCATTGAGAAAATAGCCGAAAAAATTGCAAATCTCTCTTTGCCAAACAAGCGTCTCTTTTGTCATCCTGCCACATTTTTTGGAGAGAGCAGTGATGATGCGTCTGAGATCAGCCATTGGATAGAGCAGCGTTTGTAGATTGCAGAGCAGTTCTTATGGACTGTTTCTACTGCTGCTGTCTGCGACGAAGCAGGCGGTAGAAAGTAGCAGAACTTGTGCGTCTGTAGTAACAGCAAATACAGATGCCACCAATAATTATCGCTGCCAGCAGTACAATACAATTTGCTGTCCTGAACATAGGAATTGCTGGTTGGAAAGGCTCGCCCCAACGCGATCCTGGCGGCCAGAAGAGAAGCACCGGTGATCCTTGAATATTTGCTTCAGGAACTGCCCCAAAAAAGCGACTATCATTACTCATGGCATGGTTGTCGCCAAGCAGAAGATAGTGGTTGTCCGGAACTGTATAGCCAAAGTTACGTATATATTCTGCAGAGGGAATTCCATGGTCATAAAATGGCAGATACCCTGAATGCAAACTTGATGAGGCACGCGCTTTTTCTTTTTCAATAAAGCTTGCCAGCTCAGGATCTTCTTTTGTGAAAATAGGCTGTCCTAAGGTATAGAGGGCGCCTTCTTTGAAGTATGCATAGCGTTCTGTATAGCTTCCATAGAGCGAAATATCAATACCGCTATTGTACAGCAGCTTCAATGCTTGTGCTGTGTGAGGATAAAGCGGATGCTCTGGGGCAAGAGGGTGGACAATACCTCCCCAGCCTATTTCATAGGCAGTGCCGTTGTAAAATTCGTAGCAGCCATCGGCGATGGAGGAATCGACATGTATGTTTTCTGATGTGAGATCTGGCCCTTCAGGCGTGTACCGGTAGAGCTTGCCTGCTCGTACATAGAAACGAGCGGTGTAGAGCGCGTTTTTAATGTTTTCGCAATGAGAATCACTCAGGGGCACCCATGTTTTACGTGTAGTGAGTAAGCTATAGCCTGTTTTTTGTCCTGTTTTGGGAGAAACAAGTGTGGGGGTGTGGCTGATTTCTAGGTAGAGTTTTGCAAAATCCGTTCGAAAGAGAGCAGCTGCTCGAGGAAGCTCTTCTGGTTCAAGCAACTTGGCCATGCCATAATTTTGGATCCCCCAAAATTCGAAGAAGGCCTCAGGGTGATCATGA
>CAYOTQ010000257.1:0-3339 GCA_964406915.1 uncultured bacterium | reverse complement strand
TAGAGCTTCCAAGAGATCAGGGCAACCAAGTATGTCTTCTCAATACGGACACAGGAAAGTTTGGTGCTGATTTGGTATGTAAAATGCTCGTTCGTCGCAAAGACGCCTACGGGGTGATCCAGTTTTCATGGGCAGTAAAAAGCAATATAGAAGCGCCAATAGGAACTCAGCGCGCTCTCTGTGACAGGTCGCTCATGACTCGTATCGTCACTGTGTTCAAAGAATGCGCTGCTGACCGGCGGCAGAAGCTGAAGATGTGGCGCGACGAGGCGTGTAAGATTGCCAAAGATGGGTCTTTGATAAGAGAGGCAAAAGATCGAATTCCACTAGCGACAGATGATCTGTTTGCCAGAAATAGTGGAATTATGAAATTTGGTCTCGGATTTGCAACGGAGAATTTTCAAATTATCGAGTGTGAAGACCTCAAAGCGCAAGCAGCTGTGCTGGCTCAGGCAGAGGCGTTCATAGACACACAAGAGATTGGCAAGCTCAAGCAACTTTTTAACAATAACCCGTTGAAGCTCTCAAGCAGTCAGCTCTTGCAAATCATGGATCAGAATGTGTGCAAATCTTTGGATGGTATGCACGACTATTCGCGTAGTTTTATTCCTGTCAAAGAGTCTGTAAAAAATGGCTTTAAATATATTAAAAAGGAAATCAAGCAATTCAATAAAACGTCGTCAGAGAGGCTTCAGAACGTTGTAGAGTGTATTGAAAAGGAAGTCGCGTCTTTTAAAAAATGTAATGATTGTTTGCTCAAAGATATGCAAAGAGTGGCTTTTCTCATTGAAAATATGCCAGAGCTGTTTACTATTGAAGAGAGAGGGTTGGTTGAGATACACAAAAAAAAGTATAAATCAGCTCCTCGTTTGACGAAAAATGCGTTTGCATCCATCTCAACATGTATGACAAAACTTGATAAGCTTATGCAGAAAAATCAAAAACAGCTTGATGCCGCTAAAGGTCTTCTTAAAGACTGTGAGAAGCCAAAAAAGACCTCAGATGTGGAGGATCTTACAGAAACGCTTGCAGCGCTTCAGATAGGACTTCCTTCTGGATTTGTTGCGATCAAGCCCTATATCACAAAAGTACAAAGTGAGTATGCCCCAGGTATCGGTGGGTATTCGTTGAATAGTTACTCAGACCTTTGAAGATTATTTTTCTCATTTCCTGAATTCGATTTTCTGAGTACTATCATGTTGGAATCCTGTAGAAAGTGTCTAGCGTGAATATTACAAGTGATAAAAGTGTTCGAGTGTGAGCAACGTAACCCATTCAGTATGAAACAATATTGTGTGGTAGTGCGTTGATTCACACCCAAGCGACCACCATCTGTTTCCTCACATAGGCAGAGGGTGGTCGCTTGGGTTTTTAGCCCGTATCTTGTCAAAAGTACTTCACGCTGCATTGAAAGCAGGGATACCAGTTTGTACGAGAAATTCAATTTAGGAGGATTTCATGGGCGCATTTATAGATACAATGTCTTCGAATTTTGCCGCTTGGTCGCAATCGTTGGCTGCTGGTGTTACGAACGCTGCAAAAGAGATGGAATATGGCGTGTCGACAGTATCAATTCACGTCACTGTGTTAGCAAAAAGTTTTGTTCGCGATGCCAATAAGCTTCTCGGGTCGACTGAGGGTATTGACATGTCTGCACGTCTTACAAGCGATTCCATACAGCTGTCAGATCTGATTGTTCGTGGGGAAAGGGTTGCAAGGCCAATCATCAAGGCGCTGGATACGTTTCGAGGCTTTATCTCCTCTACACGTATTTTTTCTTCTCTCCAGCATTTGGTAAGTGGCGGTCTGTATCGTGACATCGCCAATGTCGATGTGCTGTCAATAATTTCTGAGACGGCGTTCCTGCTTGGCAGAACCCTCAGTCTCTCTACATGGCTGCTAGAAATGGGTATCGGCAGAATTGAGGCTGTAGAACTCTTTTTTGCTAACATAGCCGCTTCTGTAGGCAATGTGCCTGTTCTTGATTCACTCATTAGCATGCCGAAAGGACCTTTTATTGATGCTGTCTTTGCTATTGCACTCATTCCTTTGACAGTCAAGAATGTGCAAAATATTGTACAAGGACGCGATGTTGGATACAACGCTTTGGAGCTTGCAAGCTTAGCCGCTGATGTTGCTCTGTGTGCGCTCGGCGTATTCTCAGTCACGAATCCTTTGCTCATGGCAAGCCTGGGTATTTTTGCTGCAGGGACTGGAATTGTTGCTTTTTTCAACAATCCAGCGAATACAAGTGTTAAAGATCCACTAGCGAAATAACATTCATGAAGGAGAAGAGGTATGGATTTACTAGAGATAATTCGTTGGAACGCGGAACAAGTTGGAAATAACATTGTTTTTGCTACTCAGCAAGTCGGTAATGCAGCTGGTTTATTTGTAGACGGATGTGCGAAGTATGTGCGCCAAGTTGAGGGTTTGCAGACAATTTCAGATTTGGGATTGAACACTATCAAAGCGTTGCAAGTCAATAATGTCGTTGTAGTAGGCATGGAAGGGCTTCAGCTCGTCTTTATCTCGACAAAAGATATTATTGCTGCACGAAAAATCGTTCCTCGTCTAGACGAGTTGATGTCTGGCGACGCACTGCAGAAGCATGCAGAGGCCGCATGTGGCAACATATTGAGATTTACAAGCCGCATTGCGTATCTCGTACAAGATACATTCAAGATGGTAAGTGTCCTTGAAAAATTTGCTGTGCTAGCTGCTGGCACGGGAAATGGGATCTCGATATTTCTCGTCCAATTGTCTGCTGATACGATTGTTCCGATTTTCGGCTTTGCTGGAATTGCAATTGACCTGGCAGATCAAGTGTCTATTGCCTTCAAGAAAGGGCTTACATGGGATACAGGACTTACAATTACTGGAGATCTCGCTCGACTGGTCATCATTGGTGTGGGCGGAAGCTCTGTCTATGGCCTGATTATGCTCGGTGTTGTTTCTGCTGCAACCGCAAGCATTACAGGAATTGTTCGCTTTGTCAAAACAGAATATCGTGTCTAAGCCCTTATGCAGCCTGAAGGTGAGTATCCTAAAGGTGTAAAAGTGCGTGAATGGCTCGCAGTATTTGCGAGCCTTCTCTTTATAGGCACATTGTGTATCCTTTCGCTTGCAAAAAAGCAACATCAGTCGTTTCCCTCTTATCAAACAATTACGGTCACTGTTTGCGGCATAAAAACTGCTGAGCAGAAGCTCGAACTTCCTGCTGGTGCCACTATTGCTGACGCTCTTTGTCGCCTGGAACTATCGCCTGAAATTGATGTTTGTAAGCTCAATTTAGATCAAAAGCTCAAAGCAAATCAGCTGTTATTGATTCCAATAAAA
>CAYOTQ010000256.1:0-3340 GCA_964406915.1 uncultured bacterium | reverse complement strand
ACTGGGTATTGCGAATTTGTAAAACGAGTTGAAGGCGTGGTAGCCGAGCGCATCAATAGAGCGCCTCAATCCTCCCTCCCTGTCGCCCTACCTCCACAACCAGAAGATCCCTTTTCACAAGAAATGGAAGTTATTGAAAAACAAGCAGCAAAATATCTCCAAAATAAAAATAAAATTATTCTGTTTTGCAAAGGGTTCATTGAATCTGCTAGAAAATCACATCAACATCAAACTCTCAATCCGCAAATTGCAGCCACAAAAGAACTTCTTGGACAGGTTATTTTTTTAATAGATGAAGATGGGGATCAATTATTGAAACGAGCGACGGGCACTTATATCATCAACTCGCCACATTCGTATATAAAACAAGACTTTGAAAATATTCTCCTCAACAAAAAGAAAGCCCTAGATGCAATCGTTCGTAAAGAGGCCGAAATAGGACTTATTGATCCCAAAGCTTTTAGCAGCTCAGAGCAAGCAAAGCTTATCAGCACCTGCCTGGTCTCATCTTCTTCATTTTTTAATCTGAGCATTGACGACTCATTGCAAAAGTTCATTTGCCAAAACGATAGCAATACCGATGAACACCCCATCGCCACGGCACTTCACAATCTTAAAAATAACAGCTCTTTGCAGCAGGCGATCAAGAATACGCCGCTGCCCGCATCAAATAGTCCTTCCTCAGCAGATCTCGTCCGTGCCAGCTTAGGGCTCCCTGCAGATATAGTTATCGACAAGGCTCATGCCATGCGTTCACATCTGTATGCGCATCTTTCAGCCCTCCCAGAGTATTTACCGCAACATAGTGGGGCTCAAAATAGCTATCAAGCTACATGCTTTGCCACACTTGTGGCGAGCTGTCTGAAAAAACTGCGTCCAGAAAAGGTTGCCGACGACTTGAACGCTCTTCTGAAAAATGGCTACCTTGAGCGAACACTCAATCAACAAAACCATCGAATTACCCTCGATCTTGAGCCATACGATCCCATCCTCTTGACTCCCATCACTCAAGTCACACCCTCTTTATGGAAAAGCAGTGCCATGCAATCTGCCATCCATTTTATGGGTATTGCTAAAGAACAAATCGACGAGCATCTGCTTATTGGAAAAACCGCCACTCCAAAAGAAATTATTACGACACTCGCACAAAAATTTTTCCCGGAAGAAGCCTCAAGAAAAGCAGCTCTTGGTCATCTTGCATTTTGCGCTGCGAGCAGCCACCCCCTGCTCCGCTGCTGGACAGAAGCGCTAGGAGTAATGGCAGAAATTCAACCACAACACATAGTGGCTGCAAAAATTATTAGCTGCGCAAGAGTCGCACTCAAGTCGCACTTTACACCTGAGCATATCTCTCAATCCGCTATAATCTCACACTTGTTTCGAGAATTTCTACAGCAACTTCGCACAACAACCCTACTTACACATCTGTCAAAAGAAGGTGGAGTTTTCATGATGGAAGGTGTCTCTTCTGCCAAAGACTTTAGACACCATGTAACAAAAAATTTCGATAGCGCTTTACAAAAGATCGTGAGTTCCCAGTCAAAAGAATCTCATGAAGATCTTACCCTCTTTGCCTCAAAGATCTCTCATGTCATTTCACAAAAGCCGTTTTTAGAGCATGTGATAGCTAATTTCGACCCTACTAACAGAGATATCGATGATATTGAAGTCAACATTGAGAAACAGTCATTTTTGCCATGGAAAGCTTCTTATGGCAATGATCCATTTATTCTCCTAGACACCTATTTTGAAAAGCCAGCGGAGATTCTTGCTACCAACACCCCAACCAACGCAAAAGATTTCTTTGAACAGCTATTTGCATTTGTGAAAAAGCGCTCTCCTGGGGAGAATGCAGACTTGGGACTGTATGCAAGACATCATGTTTCTACACTCTGTTTCAACCATCCAGACTTCCAAGCTATTATCACACGGTCTGATAACGCCCAACAAGCCTCGAAAGGCTACCTGTCTAAGAGAACCCCCGCTCTTCACTCCACCTTGATCAAGCCCGAAATGCAAGAGAAAATAGTCACATGGATAGCAGAGCATCTGATTTACCCAGATCAAGCGCCTAATTTTTATTCGGACATGGAGCGTCTTAGCTCTTTGCACACTCTCAAACAGTTCAGAGACATCATGCTAGAGCATGCCACTCGCACTTATGCTCCGGACAGCCTCCCTCAATCAATCAGACAAAAAATGGCGCCTCTTCTTGATCGCTACATCACACAGCTACTCTTTGAGACTAGCCAAGAGCAGCTAAAGGAGGCAGAACCTCTTATTTTTGCAAAAACTGATTGGATTGTAGATGGCCATGACGTCTATTTCTGTTTCTATAGAGAACCTCTTGCCGGGACTATCCAACTAGGCACCATCCATAATAATGGAAGTATTTTACTGCCTCTGGATCAAAAGGAATGGGTCGAAGACATATCCTGGGCAATATTTAATCAACAGAAGGTCACAGTGTAAGAAAAAACGAATCGAATTCTTTTTCATCGCTTGTCTGCTGGACAATAAATGTCATTTTTGAGCCTATTTTGGACTTCTCCTGATCTATCCGCACCTGCAGCTCCCAGAACGGCAAGCAATCCATAATGGTGAGTGTTACTCCAATTTTTTCTAGAGCCTCTTTCAGATAGCCTGTTGGTTCACTTTGCTCATCTGTAAGGCGCTCGCTCCAGCCTTCTTGAAGTAACCGATCGGGATTGGCAAAATACTGAGTTAAGGAATTTCTGAAAAAAGGAATGAGCCTCAGAAGAAAGCGAGCAGCTTGTTCGTCCGGCAAACAATGTCCCTGTTGCCTTGCCCCATAGGTTGCCGTCAGGCTTTGCATCATCCGCGCAAAGGGATCAGCTTTTGCTTTTCCTTCCGGCAGTCTTAACAAAAATTGCGCCTTCTTTTTTGGGCCCAGGCTGTTGAGCACCTTTTCAGCTAGCTTGGTGGCAAGAGCCTCGATCTGCTCAGCCGTAGAGCCAAGAAGTTTTTGCTGAATGATTGTGTTTTTATCTTCTGGAAACAAAACAACTGTTTCATGATTGTGTATGGCTGGCACTGTCATATCATCTTCCCTCAATTGCTATGAAGAAAGAGGATGATATCTCCATCTTTAACAATATACTCGCGGCCTTCTGCGCGCGCTTTGCCAGCTTCTTTTGCCCCTACGCGCCCATTGTAGTGAACAAAGTCATCAAAGGTGATCACTTCAGCACGTACAAAGCCTTTTTGAATATCAGTATGGATTTTGCCTGCTGCCTCTTGAGCTGTCATGCCTTGTGTAATTGTCCAGGCACGTGTTTCGATCTCTCCCGTTGTCAAGAAGGTAATCAACCCCAGCATT
>CAYOTQ010000255.1:0-3348 GCA_964406915.1 uncultured bacterium | reverse complement strand
GACTGTAAAGAGTTGCCTGCCAAGGTCCTCAGATTTGCCAACCAACAGCCAGAAGAGATACGGCATTTTACCTTTGGAAACCCAGCAAAACAGCATGTGACGTACTATCCAACAGGAAAAGAGCGGTATAAAGTTCAGTTTGTGAACGGAAGAAAGGAAGGCAAAGAGCTCTTTTTGAATGAGCAGGGAGAAATTTGTGCAGAGGGTGAGTATCACCAAGGCATAGCTGTAGGAAAGCACATTCGTAAACATGCCAACGGCACGCTTGCATTTGTTGCTAATTACACGAATAAAGGGGTGCTGGAGAAGCCTATTTGCGAATATGACGAACAGGGACAGCTGCGAGCAGAATATTGGCTGACAGATGGCGCCTATAAAGAGTGGTATCCCAACAAACAGCTGAGACAGGAGCTCAATTTTCGACAAGGAGTACTCGACGGGGAGCAAAAAGCCTATTTCCCTTCCGGCAAGAAGGCTATTGTAGCCCATTTTGTACAAGGCCAGTGGGAAGGTTCCTATGAAGAGTGGCACGAGACAGGCAAGCTGGCGGTACAGTTTTTTTATAAAAATAACATGAGAGATGGCATCTGCCAGCAGTGGCATGTCAATGGCGGTAGAAAATATCAGGCGCTTTTCAAGCAAGGCGCTGTGCATGGCAATGAGATGAGCTGGTTTGAGAGTGGAAAAGTGGCCTCTCATGATGAATTTAGCGAAGGGCTGCTACATGGCAAAAGCCGGCAATGGGATGAAGCTGGTGTGCTGCTTGTAGAAGAGGAATGGACAGATGGATCTCTCAATGGCAAACGCTCAGAGTGGCATCTTAATGGCACACAGGCATTTTTAGGCCATTATATTGCAGGAGAGCCGCATGGGGAGTTTCGCAGCTGGTATGAAGATGGGCAGATAAAGAGTGAGAGTCTTTTTTCACATGGCAAACCAGTGGCGGAAAGTAAAGAGTACTTTCCTGTTGTCCAAAAGAGCTCTTCAAAGCCTCAGATCAGGGCGATGGCTCGTTATACTGCGGGCAAGCTAGATGGCCAGCAAGTGCAATTTTTCCCAAATGGGAAGATGAAAGCCCTGGTACACTATAAGAATGGCGTGCTAGATGGCAAAAAGTCCTTTTGGGCAGAAAGTGGAGATCTTGTATTTGAAGCAGCCTATGTTCAAGGCAACCTCCACGGATTTTACTATCAGCGATTTGCAGATGGGGCTGAGGTGAAGCAGTATTTCAAGGATAACTTACCTCACGGCTCTTATACATGCTACTATCCTGCTCATCCAGTCTTTGGAAAAATCAAAGCTCAAGAAGCGACCTATGTGAATGGTCGTATTGAAGGTGAGAAGTGTGAGTACAATGAGACTGGCACAAAGGTTGTGAGTATCATGTATAAAAATGGGCAAAAAGAAGGCTTGTCTACTTTTTATAATGATGAAGCAGCAGTTATCATGACCGCTGAATTTCGTGCTTCAAAAGAGCATGGGCAACGACTGCACTATTATCCAAGCGGCGCTCTTCAAAAGAAGGCCTTTTTTGTTGATGGCCAGCAGGAAGGAGAGGAACTTTCCTATTTTGAAAATGGCAGACTTGCTGCCACAAACCACTATAAGAATGGGCAGCTAGAAGGGCTGTGTCAGCAGTGGAATCCGCAAGGTGCTTGCATTTTCGAAGGGGAATATTCCCAAGGGCAGATACATGGAAAATTTAATAAATACTATGCCGATGGCAAACCGAAAATTTTCCAGCAGTATAAACATGGAATTCTTGTCTCAAAAACAGTGTATGATGAAAGTGGTGTCGTCATTCAAACTTCATCTAAGTAAGACAGTCTCTAAGAGCTGGCTCTAAAATAACATCAAGGTAGTTTCATAAACTACCTTGCGTTTATTTGTTTAATGGATTTGTGGAAATTTACTGTTGTTCTATATAATGCACCTCTTTCTTAATAAGAATATAAACAGGTGTATTTATGAGTGTTAATAAGTGTGACCATGGACAGGATGATTATTGGTGCGCACTGTCTGGGGATATCTGTGAGTGCGATGGAGATTTCTGCCAAGATTTAGGAGCTACCCCTCTTTACTCTCATGTGGCTGAATTGCGCGATGCGCAATATCAACGACCAAAGTCAAGTGCAAATTCGTGTAGTAGTCTCTCTTCACGAACCACAACAACAGTTAATACGGCAGAAGCCAATGCAAAAGCCAGGACAAATGCCAAGACAAATGTTACTGTGACTTCTACCTTACAGCTCACTCCAGCGCCAGGCTGCCTACAAACAGAGGTGCAAGTGCGTGTAGATGTGGTAGCAACCCCGGGACAATCGATCCAAGGACAAGTAAATGAGGCGAGTACTCATGGACAAAGAAACGAAATAGCAGTGTTAGTCAAAAAAGAGCCAGTCACCAGCGAGCCACACACGGCCAACAACGAGCCACAAAAGACAAAGAGGCACACTATAAATACAGTATCCAACAAAGTTTTCGCAGAGTTGCGCATGGAGGAACAAGAAGTGATTTGCCAACTTCGAAAAGTCGATATTGACGCCACGTATTTGGCAGGCAAGTGTAAGGGGCTCATTAAAAACGCAGGCACAGATTCTCGCGTGAAAGCGATTTCTCAAAGGATCCAAGCAATTAAAAAAGAGATTGATGAAAATCCATATATATTGCCACAACAAGATGAGATCCAGATTAGAAAGAGACCAGGGACGACAAAGAAACTTACCCGGGATGAGCGTAAAGAATACAGTAAAAGAACTGCGAAAGAATGGAAAGTGAAGATGCTTGCAAAAGTGACAGATCTAAACGATCGGATCGACAGTATCAGGGCTTCTATTACCACGCGAAGCCAGCAAATCGAAGAGATGAAGGAGTTGAAGAAGGAGCTACAACTTTTTGCAAGTTAAGCTCTTCATTCGATACGTATAGAGGACGGTACTTCCCATTTTCCTGGAGTCTGTACAAGTAAGTGATTGGAAGGCTCCAGGTTCTACTTTTAATGCGCTGCTCTCTTCAAAAAAGAGGTAAGCGTCGGGGGCGAGAAGGCCTGAGGTATCAAGAAAAGAGAGAATGGGCAGAGTATGTGAGCCATAGGGTGGGTCGAGGTAGCAGATGTCAAAGGTCTTTGCCTCCTGGCAGAGACCATGTAAAGCCTTCATGACATCTTTAGCAATAACATGGCAGTGTGTTTCCACTCCAAGAGATCGAATGTTGTGCTGGATTGCATGCAGCGCGTTTTTATCATTGTCTACAAAGACTGCATATTCAGCCCCTCGACTCACTGCTTCAAGGCCCATAGCGCCGCTGCCGGCGAACAGGTCGAGTACATGGGCGCCTTCTACTATTGTT
>CAYOTQ010000254.1:0-3356 GCA_964406915.1 uncultured bacterium | reverse complement strand
AGAATTCCTATCTTGATGATAGGCGCTTTGCTTTCTCGCTGTGATCAAGATATCATCGTGCCTACTGTTGGCGGCGATCGCATTGGTGCACGCCCTGTCAATTTTCATGTAGAGGCGCTGCAAAAACTGGGCGCCAAGATCGAATATCGCAGCATGAAAAAGGAAGGAGCCTATTTTGCCTATGCTCCTCATGGCCTTAAGGGCGCTCTCATCACCCTCGACTACCCTTCCGTAGGGGCAACAGAAAACAGTATACTTGCCGCTGTCACTGCCCGCGGCACTACAGTAATAAAAAATGCCGCCATAGAACCGGAAGTGGTAGAGCTTATTCTCTTTTTACAAAAGCTCGGCGCTATCATCACTATCGACACCGACCGAACCATCCATATTCAAGGCACCAGGCATTTTCATGAAGTAGAACACTGCGTCATGGCAGATCGCAATGAAACAGCCTCTTTAGCTATGTCCGCTATTGCCACAAAAGGCTCTGTGTTTATTGAAGGTGCCGAGCATCAGCATATGATCACTTTTCTGAATAAATTGCGAGAAATTGGCGGCGGCTTTGCGGTGAAAAGCTCCGGCATTGAATTTTTTTGGGATGGCGATCTTCGCGGAGGCACGCATCTAGAGACAGATGTACACCCCGGCTTCATGACAGACTGGCAGCAGCCGTTTGTAGTCCTCCTGACACAAGCTAGAGGCTCATCAGTGGTACATGAAACAGTGTACGAAAATCGCTTCGGATATGTAGAGACCTTAGTTGAGATGGGCGCTGACATCTCTCGTTTCAAACAGTGTCTTGGCGGCAGGCAGTGCCGGTTTTCCTCTCACAGCTTTCCCCATAGTATCATTGTCAAGGGCAGCACTCCCCTTTATGGAAAAAAAATTGATATCCCAGATCTTCGAGCAGGCTTTGCCTATGTGATGGCAGCGTTAGTGGCCCAGGATGTCAGCATTATCACAGGCGTTGACTTTCTTGATCGCGGCTATGAAAACCTCACAGAAAAATTGACAGCTATTGGCGCACATATTGAGCGAGTGCATGTCGAAGAAAAAGAGACACATGCTGAATACCTGAATGCTCCATACGTGCTTGCATAATAAGGACCTTATCTTTATACTTTTGCCAAAGTTATTGGAGAACAGTAATGTCATCGGTAAAGAAAAAGCGACGCCAGAAAATGGCACGGCACAAGCGCAAAAAGCGCAGCAGAATGAACCGCCACAAGCCAAAATAGACCTTTCCAACAGGTATAGAACTCAATGCAAATGTTTTCCATTTGTGTTGAGTTCCTGATTCTTCTCTCTAATTTATTACATACTATGGCCTGGAAATATCCTCACGAATATGATGTCATTGTAGTCGGTGGTGGACATGCCGGTTGCGAGGCAGCTTTTGCCTCTGCAAAAATGCATGCCAAAACCCTTTTGCTCACGATGAACATCTCCACTATTGCCCAAATGAGCTGCAATCCGTCTGTCGGCGGTATTGGGAAAGGCCATATGGTGCGCGAAATAGATGCTCTTGGCGGCCTCATGGGCAAAGCCACAGAGGCAACAGGCATCCAATTTCGAATGCTCAACACCAAAAAAGGCCCAGCCGTCCAAGCTCCCCGCGCACAGGCTGACAAAGAAGCCTACCGCAGCGATGTCAGACAGCGTCTTGAAAAACTTGCAAATCTTGACATCAAGCAGGCCACTTGTGAAGAGCTCATTATTGAGGAAGGCAAAATTCTAGGGGTCATATCTAAAGAAGGCATTGCCTACTTTGCCTCCACAGTGATTATCACCTCTGGCACATTTATGCGCGGCCTTCTGCATATGGGAGATGTTAACTTATCAGGAGGAAGGGCTGGCGATCCCCCCTCCATAGGTCTTTCTGCGAGCCTCGAAAAGGCCGGCATCCAATTGGGCAGGCTTAAAACAGGCACACCTGTACGAATCCACCGACGATCTGTCGATTTTTCTCTTACAGAAGAGCAGCCCGGAGATGACGATGTTCGCTTTTCTTTTGATCCTCGTGAAGGATCCATGCTGACTCAGGTGCCATGCCATATCACTCATACGACCAAAGAGACAAAGGAAATCATTCAGGCAAATCTGCACCGCTCTCCTCTCTATTCAGGAAAAATCGTTGGTGTTGGCCCTCGCTACTGCCCATCAATCGAAGATAAAATTGTGCGATTTGCTGATAAAGAAAGGCATCAGATCTTTCTAGAGCCGGAAAGTCTTAGCAGTGAAGAGATCTATGTAAACGGTGTCTCTTCCTCTCTTCCTTTTGATGTTCAATATGCCTTCCTTCGCTCTATTCCTGCGTTGCGCCATGCTGAAATCATGCGTCCGGGCTATGCGATCGAATATGACTACATCATCAGCGGCCAGATGGGATTTTCTCTAGAAAGTCATAAAGTATCTGGTCTCTTCTTTGCTGGCCAAATCAATGGCACGACAGGATATGAAGAAGCCGCAGGACAGGGCTTAATTGCCGGCATCAACGCTGTCCAGAAGCTTCGAGGAAAAGAGCCTCTCATCCTCAAACGCTCTGAGGCCTATATAGGCATCATGATTGATGATTTGGTCACAAAAGGTGTAGACGAGCCCTACCGCATGTTTACTAGCCGCGCCGAACATCGCCTGCTACTGCATCATGATAATGCAGATCTGCGCCTGCGAAGAATTGGCTATCAGCTTGGCCTCATCACAGAAGAGCAATATGCACGCTTGGTAGCAAAAGAAGAGGCTATTTCCTCAGCAACAGAAGCCTTTCAACAGAAATTCAAGGCCTATGAAGGTAAAAACTGCTCTCTTGCACAGCTCTTGGCGCGGCCTGAAATTTCGTATGCCGACCTAGTACGGCTCTTTGCAGAAGATGTGCCAGATTATGGTATTGAGACCAATCTTCAGATTGAACGACAAATCAAATATGCAGGCTACATCAAACGCCAGGAGTCTGACGTTCAAAAGCTTGCCTATGTCGAAAATATAAAAGTTCCTGCCGATCTCGACTACATGGCAGTGACAGGCCTTAGGACAGAAGCCAAATTACGTCTGAGCAAAGTCCGGCCTACAAATCTTGGCCAAGCGTCTCGTATTCCGGGTATTTCGCCCGCGGATATTTCTGTGCTGATGATTGCCATTAGCCGCTTATATGATGATGACGATAATGGCTGCGGCTGCTCTTAAAGTATGCCTGCTAGGCAATTTTTCTATATTTGAGCAGCTGAAAATCGAAGAAGCCCTGCTACGCACCAGTCGCGAAAACTGGTGTTTGATCAATATAGGATCGCCGGCAGCCATCGTCATGGGGATCTCCGGCAACCCTCAAGAACTCATTGACACCCAACAGCTCCAAAAAT
>CAYOTQ010000253.1:0-3429 GCA_964406915.1 uncultured bacterium | reverse complement strand
GGGGTATTAGCTCAGTTGGTTAGAGCGCCACGTTGACATCGTGGAGGTCAGCTGTTCGAGTCAGCTATATCCCATCATATGAATCAATATCGATCTTGCGCGGAGCTTCTTGCAATATGTGCTCCGCTTGTCTGTCCATCTCTTGTTCCAATACAAGCCTTCGTTTATGAAGATGGCTTTAGCTATGACTTTATTGCTGAATCCTTCTGTGATAGCCAGCTGTTGCCGCTCATTGTCTCCCAGATGAAAAGAACAGCGGCCCAAGATCTGGCTTTCGAACTTCTCACCATGGTACCTCATAATGCACAGGCATTTCTACATGATCAGGGACAGCCTGTACAGGCGGCCCTTGTGGGGATGTGCGAAGCAAATATGCTTCAGTTATGTAAGCTAGGCTCTTTTTATGATATTTGCCCGGAGGAGGTGCTCGCAAGCACACGGGAAATTCATGAAATATCTCTGTATGAGCTCAGCTATTTTGAAGCAGACCATGAGGTCTTGGGATCTATTGCGGTTGTCCGTATTCGTGGAACGGTATTTGAAGAAAAAAAGGAGCTCAAGCAATTCGTACGGCAGGTCGAACATGCAAAAAAAAACGATCCTGTTGCTCTTGCTGAAACACTCGATATCGCTTCTCTCAATGATGATGCCATGATATGGCTGCCGCATGGCATGATCATCCGCTCTGTCTTTGAAGAGGAGTGGAAGAAGCAGTGCCGACATCGCTCAATTCAGCTCGTCTCTTTGCCAAAAGAGGGTAAACGTTCATTCGATCTTCTATTTCAACGAGCACAAAAGAGGGGCGAGCCTCTTGCCTATCGATATGCCGAACTTACTGAAAAAAGGGTAGAAGGCATTTGCAGTATAAATGATGGTCTCTTTCAGACGAAGAGGGCCTGGGGCGATCTGATACATATTTTGTGCAGCCCTGATGGTTTAGAGAATGAATTGATTTCATCGTTGCAATTCATGAAACAAATAGCTACCATTATGGGATTAGATACTGCTTTTGTGGCCTATTCTTCTAAGGAAGGAGAGAGGCGCGCAATTCAGCAAGCTTTTTCCAGATGTGGGATGGCTGTTGAGATGCGAAAAGGCACATCTGAGACACGGATTGAACTTCGAGCGACTGATTTGCGAAGAAGGAAATGGCCAATTTCCGAACTATGCATCAAACAAGATAGCATCAAGAAAGATGAAAAGGGCCTGAGACTTCAGATGCAAGTTGTTCTCTCGTTTGCTCGATCTGTCGCCTTGTTACTTGAGAGACATTCAGGTTGGCTGCCATTTTGGCTGGCGCCTGTTCAAGTTCGCATTTTACCTCTTGCGGGCTCTTGCTTGCAGTGGGCTAGAGAGGTCTGTGCGGACTTTTGTGCCGCAGGAATTCGGGCTGAGGTCGATGATGAAGAGCTTAGTGCCGGCGGCCTGAAGCTAGGTGCACGGCTGTACAAGGCATTGCAACAAAAGGTGCCAATTGCATGTGTGATTGGCGAGCAGGAACGAAAAAAACAGAAGGTGCATGTTCGAGTGCTCCATCATGAAAGCTTAGCTCTAGCTGCATCGATTGGTGATGAACTAGACTTGCAAATCGATGGGTCTACACGAGACTCATTCGAGAGCCAGGTAGAAGCGTGTAAGCAGATGATGTGCAGTCGGATGCCACCTCCACGGGATTTGGGCCCATGGATCTTGAAGCATCATCTTGAAGAGCCGATCCAAAAGCTTGTGACAAATAGAGGTATGAGAAAACATTGAGAGTGAATCATGAAATCCGAGCTCCAAAACTGAGGGTTATTACTCAAACAGGTGAGCAATTGGGAATCCTGTCTTTCCATGAAGCTATGGCCAAAGCGCAAGAAGAAGGACTCGATCTGGTTGAGATTGTGCCGACAGCTTCTCCTCCAGTGTGCAAAATCATCGATTATGGCAAGTTTCGCTATGATCAGACAAAGCGAGAAAAAGAAAGTAAGAAGTCCCACCAGGTCAAAGTCAAGGAAATCAAAGTAAGTCCCAGTATTACTGACCATGATCTTGAGACAAAGTTACGACACGCTGAAGAGTTTCTTGACAAAGGCAACAAAGTCAAAATCAGTTGTCTTTTCCGCGGCAGAGAAATGATGCATCCGGAATTTGGAGAGAGGCTCTTTGCAAAAATTAGCCAGCAGTTGGAGCAATGTGCAACTATAGAAGCACCAGCAAAAATGTTTGGTAGAATGCTGACAATGGTGCTCGCTCCAGCATTGAAAAAGAAAAAGTAGACAGGGACACATAGTTTCTAGGGTGCAGACTTGCCCTGTTTAAATAAATTTGAAAAGAATGGTCTTGATAGATACGCATCCTCATGGTATCCTCATTGACACTCATTTGAAATGGAGTTGTTTTTGTGCCTAAAATGAAAACCGTAAAGGCGTTACATGCGAAGTTTAAGGTGACAGCTTCTGGAAAGCTGAAACGTCAACGTCCAGGAAAACGCCATTTATTAACGAAAAAATCATCCAAAAAGAAACGCCAACTTGGTACACCTGCATTGGTATGTGCTACTCAAGAGGCAATGTACAAACGATTAATGGGTGTATAGTATTAAGGAGAATTAGCGATGGTAAGAGCAACAAGTTCTGTTGCAAGGCATCGCCGCAAGAAAAGATTGTTCAAGCTTGCAAAGGGATTTTGGGGCGACCGAAAAAACCACTTGCGTTTGACAAGCTCAGCGGTGATTAATGCTTTGGCTTCAAATTACCGCCACCGCAAGCAGAAAAAACGAGACTTTCGTGCATTGTGGATCACGCGTTTGAGTGTGGCGACGAAAATTCATGGAATTTCCTACAGTAAGTTCATCTTTGGCTTGAAGAAAGCTGGCTGTCTGATGAACCGAAAGGTGCTCTCTGAAATGGCAATTCGTGACCCGCAAGGCTTTGCAGCTGTTGTGAGTGAAGCGAAAAAAGCACTGATGGTAGCAGCCTAGTCTCAAATAGCCGTCTGGAGGCAGAAACCTCTTGACGGCTATTTTCTATTGGGCCTATCTTCAGAGAAAACTCCTCTCCGAGAGTGTTTTTCTCGGCCCTTGGTTTTAACTTCTATGTGGTGCGGATTGTGAAACCTTCTATGTGGTACGGATTGTGAAACAAAGCATTGAGACAATTCAACGTCGATTTGACGAAGATCTTACAAAGCATACAGCTACAAAAGAACTTGAAGAGATGAAGATCCACTACCTGGGGCGTAAAGGGGTAGTGCAGGAATTGCTCAAAGATCTCAGATCTGTTCCTCCCGCCGAAAAGCCGCTATTTGGCAAACTCGTTAATGATCTAAAGACATATATTGAAGAAAGACTTGAATCTGCTCTTCACAAAGGCCTGATTGCCGAAGAAGAGAGGCAGCTGGCAGATGAGAAGATCGATATCACCCTTCCTGGACGTACAAAAAGAGCCG
>CAYOTQ010000252.1:0-3455 GCA_964406915.1 uncultured bacterium | reverse complement strand
CTTATGTATGATGAGACCTTCCCCTGGTTTTTAGCCGTACATGACTTAGGCAAACAGCCTGGGGTAACTCGTAAAGAATGGAATGTGGGGCTGGCGGAAGAGTTGTGTAAAGGGTTCTATGATGAAATTTATGCCGCCACACAAAGAAGATCAAGAATGGTGTCCGATAACGGGTTGCAAATATTAAGATTACCATTTGCTGATTTGCAGCTTGAAAAAGAGGGTCACTTAAAGTCTTGGTTTTTAGAATACAGTGCTACGCTACCTCCCGAATTTAAGAAGTTTCTGCCAGAAATCTATCATGGCGATAGTTTTTTAGGCGCTCATGTACGGTATACATATGTGGGCCCGCAAATTCTGAACATCGTCAAAGAACGAATTGCTACTCTTGGTGTAGATTTAAATAAATTTGACTTCCATGTAAGGACCAAACAAGACGATCACTTAACGGAGGGAAAACGAATAAACAGGATTTTGCTACAAGGGATTCAATTGGAAGATGAAGGTTTTTTGAGCAAATATTCCAATATATGTGATTTAGCGGTCTATTTTTGGCATATGCAAAGTTGGCATAAACGCCAAAATGGTTTCATTGGATTTACAGACCTATCTTTCAAGGGAAACATCGTTCACGACACCATAAATTTAGCCACAGGTCATAATAGTGATCCAAAGAATGAGGAAGATGTGTGGGATTTGTTAAACACACCTCTACGACTACATAAAGATAATGTCGATCAACATTTTGAATACTTAGATCGATACATAAAACCTGTATATATATATGAGGAAATAGCTTCTCAAATAGTTGGCTTAGAAAAGAGCATTCAACGGCGAAAAATGAAAATTGAAACTCTTTCTTTGCATGCCCAGGAAAGAGGAATAATAAAAAATATATTGGAAGAGCTCGTGTCTGGAGAAATCGCTGGGCCTAAAAAGACGATTGCTATTCATGCTTCAAGCATTGCAGAAGCTTTCAAGGATGCAAATGCCGCAGAAGAACTAAAGAAACATTTGCATAATCTAGGGAAAAGATACGGCAAGAGAAATGGAGTTGCAAATGCGTCTTGTTCTTTCGAGCTTTTCAAAAAGCTGACTACTGAGTTAACTGTTGTAGGTGATGGTTCAGTTATGCTGATCAGCTTGCCAATGGAAGAGAAATACTCTGATTTGCTAAAAATCCTAGTGAGTGAACTCAATAATGAGGTCATCGAATATGAGCGCCAGGCAAACGCTGAAAAGGATACATTGGCTCAATTGCAAAAAGAAGATGAGCAAATGGTCAAGCACGTACATGATATTTCCGTTCATGAGATAGATTTGTCGATTACAAAACCGACTCTCTTCCCATTAAGAGACAATATGGTTTTTGGACATGCCGTCCAATTGTCTTTTGATTCCAACATTAGTGACTTTATAATTGATGCCCAAAAACTTGAAGATAGCAATTTACCATTGGAACTCAAACGTAAGCATTTAGTACAGGCAATGCAGCAGATTTTGCCAAAGATAAAAACATATATCCAGATACTGATGGGGATTACTAATCAGGCTCTACCGCCACGCTCTAATAAAGAGATATATCAGCCCATACTACACTAGGGAAGCCCCCTATTTTTCCTGAAAGAAATGTGGAGGAGTGAACTATACTAAACGCATGAGTCGCCTAGTCCCTCGCCAGTCTGCTCCTTAAGACCACGACAGACTATCCTGCTCCCCTTGAAATTGAGACCACCTCTACGACAAGGTCCTGGGATGGACCGAGGAGGTGGAGATGGCTCAAGAAGGTTCCGACCCATTGAAAGGTGGACGGCCGAGCAGCGGGTGGCACTCGTCGTCAGTATCTTGAAGGGCGACACCTCGGTCGCGGAGGCGGCTCGCCAGCACGGGCTCACGGTAGCAGAGGTGGAGAACTGGCGAGACGGGCTGAGTACTGCCGGAAGCGGGGGCTCTATCCCGATCCGCTCCGCGCGCGTGGTGGACTGCTTGTGAGCAGGCAACGGAGGGAGACGAGGCCCGCAGCCGGATGCTACGGGAGTAGACCCATGCGGACAAGCGGTCCGTCATAAGGACCTGGAGCACGAGTTGGCTGGCAAGGAGAAGGCGCTGGTCTAAACGGCCGCCTTACTGATACCCCACAAAAAATCCCAGGCGATCTGGGGCTGGTCAGTGAGGCTGTGAAGTTTTCTAGGAACCCAGATGCAAGTTAAAGAGGATGATGAGTTTAAACGAATTGTGAGTTTTTTGGATCCCACGGATATTCTCCAGACTGTGGGGAGAAATAGATGAAAATAGGGGCGGTAACAATTGGACAATCTCCCAGAGTTGATATCATTCCTGAAATTCGAGAGGTTTTTGGGCCGGGAGTTGAGATCATTGAGAGGGGTGCATTGGATGGGCTCAGTCTGAAAGAAGTAAACAGTTTTTATCCGGGACCTCCTGGCCCTATTCTTATAACAAGGATGAAGGATGGAACAGAAGTTAAAATTACTAAAAAACACATAATAACTAGGTTGAAAACCTGCATATCGGAACTTGAAGGAAAAGGAGTAGAAATCTCAATCCTTTTGTGCACAGAAGATTTTCCGGAAATTGAATCCAAGAAGATACTGCTGCGACCGGCTAGAGTATTACAGAGCATGGTTAAGGCCATATTATCAAAAGGAAAATTGGGTGTAATAGTTCCCTCTCTCGATCAAATTCAGGCAACGAAAAAGAAATGGGGTAGTCCTGGTTTTTCTGTAGTTGTGGGTGCAATTTCTCCCTATACAGGAACAGAGAAAGAGATAATTGAAATAGCAGGCAAATTCAAGAATCTTAAAGTGGATTTGATAATTCTGGACTGTATTGGTTTCAATAGAATGACACAAGCAGTATTCAGAGATGTAACAAAAAGGCCTGTGCTCCTACCAAGGACAATACTGGGAAGGGTTGCAAGGGAAATCGTTGAGATCGAATAGCTAAATTCCTATGCCCTACCTGGCAGAATCACGCTCAAAGTTAGTTGAAATTCTCCGTTGTCTTGGTAGTGGTGGTAACTCCAGGTGTTACAGCGTTTCGCCCAGTGCTTTTTGCGATCGGTATGGTCCCGAACAGCTCTCTTTTGATTCTTTCGAGACTTTGAAGATTTTGGGCTCTGCTGTTCATTTATATGACGGCTGTCGAGGTCGTTGAGGGAGTCGTGATTGGGGTGGGAGAAAAAAGGTTTGGATCCAAGGTGCTGCAATCAGCATCTTTGTTGCCCGCTTGGCTTGATTGGCACGTACGTACAAACTCTGCCGTCCTGCTTGAATATTGTTGAATCACAAATATGTCTCGACTCCGTAGAGTCTCATTGGAGGCAACAATGAAGCTTCGTCGACAGCAATTGAACCATTGGCCTAAATTGTCCTGGTTTGCAAAAGTCACTGACGACACCGTAAGTGTTCTTCATGGGTGTCGGGTGGAGTATTCTG
>CAYOTQ010000251.1:0-3497 GCA_964406915.1 uncultured bacterium | reverse complement strand
AGCGACTTGAAAGGTCCCCTTACACAGACCATCAAAGATGCTGTGCTCGACTTGCTCTACAAAAATAGTACTCTTGCAAATGCGATAGTCGAACGCGCTGTCTTTAACGAAAAATTGCGAAAAGAGCTCTCTGCAGTGCGTAAAGAGGCAAAAGAGAAGCAAAAGAAAATCCAGATTAAAATTCCGAAATTGCGCGACTGTAAGTACCATCTTCATGAAGATGTCCCTGAAGGCGACGACTCCATGATTTTCTTGACAGAAGGAGACTCTGCAGGAGCTTCCATAGTAGCTTCCAGAGACCCATTTACCCAAGCAGTCTTCCCCTTGCGCGGCAAGCCTCTCAACGTATTTGGGATGAAGATAGACCAGCTCTACAAGCATGAAGAGATGTATCACTTAATGTCGGCATTGAATATTGAAAATGGGCTCGACACACTTCGCTACAATAAAGTAGTGATTGCCACAGATGCCGATGTCGATGGCATGCATATTCGTAATTTGCTCATTACCTTCTTTTTGACCTATTTTGAAAGCTTGGTGCTCAACGGCCATGTCTATCTGCTCGAAACACCTCTATTTAAAATCCGGCATAAAGACAAAACCTGGTACTGCTATAACGAAGAAGAAAAGCAGCAAATAGTGGCAAAGCTGCCAGCAAAGCAAACAGAGATGACACGCTTTAAGGGACTTGGAGAAATTTCTCCGCATGAGTTCAAGCAGTTTATAAGCGAAGATATCCGCCTGATTCCTGTCTCTGTCAATCATGCCTCCGACGTACACCCTACGCTTGAGTTTTATATGGGCAAAAATACCCCTGAGCGAAAAGCGTTTATCATGCAACACTTGATACGAGATGAGTAGTCTAATATGCAAGATTTAAAGCAGCTGATGCGCGAGCATTACCTCAAATATGCCTCGTATGTCATTCTTGATCGTGCTATCCCTCACATTGCCGATGGACTCAAGCCTGTGCAACGGCGGATTTTGCACACTCTTTTTGAGATGCATGATGGCAAGTTTCATAAGGTGGCAAATGTCGTAGGTCAAGCCATGGCTTACCATCCCCACGGAGATGCCCCTATTTATGAAGCGCTTGTCAACCTTGCGAACCGTGGCTATCTTCTAGATACCCAAGGAAACTTTGGCAATTTGCTTACCGATGACCCGCCAGCAGCAGCACGCTATATTGAAACGCGTCTTTCTCCGCTCGCGCTGGACATCATGTTCAATCCCAAGATCACAGCCTATCTTCCTTCCTACGATGGCAGAAACCAGGAGCCTATCACATTTCCCGCAAAATTGCCGATGCTCCTTTTGCAGGGAACAGAAGGGATTGCAGTCGGCATGTCGACAAAGATTTTGCCGCATAACTTCCGTGAGCTGATAGAAGCAGAGATCGCGATTTTGCAAGGGGAGTCATTTAGCTTGCTTCCAGATTTTGCCACAGGCGGTATCATGGATGCCTCTGAGTATAATGACGGACTTGGTAAAGTGCGCCTGCGAGCCAAAATCGATATCCCTGATCAAAAAACATTGATTATTCGAGAAATTTGTCCAGGAACAACTACTGAGTCTCTTATCCGCTCTATTGATGAAGCAGCAAAGCGAGGCAAGATCAAAATTGACTCAATCGCTGACTACACCACTGAACGTGTGGAAATCGAAATCAAGCTTGTTCGTGGGCAATATGCAAATGAGATGCTTGACTATCTGTATGCCTACACAGACTGTCAGGTCACGCTGACGCCGCAGATGGTGGTCGTGACAGATGATCTTCCAAGAGAAATGACGGTGTCACAGATCCTGCAAGAAAATGTAGCCTTACTCACAAGTTATCTCAAACAGGAACTTTTGTTGGAAGAGCAAGAGTGTCTCAATGATATCTTTGCAAAGACTCTGGAGCAGATTTTTATTGAAAATCGCCTCTACAAGCACATTGAAGAGTGTCGTTCTTCTGAAGTTATGTATGAGACGTTGGAAAAGAGCCTTCAGCCATTTCTCAAAGAGCTACTGCGCGTTCCAGGAAAGGAAGATTACGAGAGACTTCTTAGTATTCCTATTCGTCGCATTGCCAGATTTGATATTCAGAAGAACCAAGACGAGCTTGCTGCTCTTGAAAAGAAACTGCAAAAAGTTCGCGGGCAGTTGAAGAAACTGACAACCTATACCATTTCCTATCTTAAGAGCTTGCTGGAGAAATATGGCCATCTCTATCCACGCAAAACAGAAATCCAGAAGATCGAGCAGATAGATAGAAAGGCTATTGCGACAAAAGAACTCACCGTGGGCGTCGACCTCAAGACTGGCTATGTCGGCACAAAAGTGGATGGATCTGTATCTCTCAAATGCACCAATTATGACAAGCTGCTCATCTTTTATAAGAGCGGCATGTATAAGGTGGTGGCCCCTGCTGAAAAGCAGTATATGGGACAAGAGGGCGACTCGCTCCTCTATGTTGGAGTTGCTGATAAACAGACGGTCTTTTGCTGTGCTTATAAGGAGAAGGAGAGCGGTCTTTCTTATGCCAAACGCTTTATCATCAAGCAGTTTATTATGGACAAGACCTACCGGTTTTTTGATGAGGGCGGCGAGCTGCAGTTCTTTTCTGATAAGCCGGAGCCTTCTGTCATGGTCCATCTGCTGCCAAAACCAAAACAGAAGATGGCTGCCATCCAATTTGCATTTGCAAACGTTGCTGTCAAAGGGGTGACGGCTCATGGTAATAGGGTCGCTTCCAGGTATGTGATGCAAATTGCCGAACGGCAAGGCGAATAAGCTGATGCAACGCACGGTATTATTTCTCTTGTTTTGCGTCGCTACCGCTTGGTGCCATGCCGAGCAGCTGCTGGTTGTGATAGCTGATGATTGGAGTGCTTCGCAAGCCCAATTGCAACGATATGAGGCGGCAGACGAAGGGCTGTGGCATGCCATAGGGGAGAGTATACCTGTTGCTCTTGGAAAAAATGGTCTTGCCTGTGGTATTGGCTTGCATACAGAGCTATTGGGCTCATTGGCAAAGCAAGAAGGGGATAATAAGTCTCCTGCCGGTATCTTCTCACTAGGGCCTGCCTTTGGCGATATTTCACACGAAGTGCTAGCTGATAAAATAAGCTATCATTGCTTGCAGCAAGATACGGAAGCAGTCGATGATCCTCGATCATCTTACTACAATCAGATTGTCGACAGGCGCCATATAGCTAGCCCAGACTGGGACAGCTCTGAAAAAATGGTAGAAATTTCTCTGTATAAGCTTGGGGTTGTTGTAAATCATAATTTTCCCAACCCAAAACCATATGCTGGTTCTGCTATCTTTTTACATATATGGCGCTCTCCAACAGGACGCACGGCAGGTTGCACAGCGATGAGCGAGGAAAATCTTGAGACGATTGTCTCATGGCTTGATGCAAGCCACAACCCAAGGCTTGTCCAGCTGCCACGCGAGGAGTATGTGCGACTACAAGGTTCCTGGGGTCTTCCGTAGGTCCTTCGGCGCGTAG
>CAYOTQ010000250.1:0-3497 GCA_964406915.1 uncultured bacterium | reverse complement strand
TGAATGGGGTGATTTACGCAGCCCGGCAACACTGCGTGACATCCCGAAAGACATTGAGGCAGCTTATTATCTCGTACATTCCATGTCTGGAATTGTGGCAAATTTACCTGAGACTGAAGAGCTGGTAGCAAAAGCTTTTCTTGAAGGCATTAAAGGCACGCGTATACGCCAGATAATTTATCTTGGCGGAATCATCAACAACGAACAGGGATTATCCCCTCACTTGCGCTCACGACTGCTTGTAGAAAAAATCTTGGCGCAAAGCGGCATTCCCACCACCATCTTGCGTGCAAGCCTGATCATCGGATCTGGAAGCGCTTGTTTTGAAATCATCAGAGACCTTTGCGAAAAACTCCGGGTGATGGTTGTCCCTAAATGGGTACACTCTCCCTGCCAGCCAATTGCCATCAAAGACGTTGTATTTTACTTAAGCAAAGTCTTGCTCAATGACAACTGCTTTCATAAAACCTTCGACATTGGAGGCCCGGAAGTATGCACGTTCAAGCAGCTTATGCAAGACTACAGCGCCATTCGAGGGATAAAAATATGGATGTTGGAAGTCCCATTTTTGTCTCCAAGGATTTCTAGCTATTGGCTTTTTTTTGTCACATCTGTGCGATTTTCCATTTGCTACTACCTTGTAGAAAGCATGAAAAGCAGCACCATCGTCCAACTGGGAGATATCCAATCCATTCTTCCACATACCTGCCTGAACTATCGGCAAGCCCTTAAATCAGCCTTGGAGACAACTTCTACGAATCAGGTGGTATCTACCTGGATGGATTCGTGGGAGACAACGGAAGAAAACCCCGATGTAGAACATTACCTGCAGATGGCCGAAAAAAGCTGCTGCATAGATGAACGCCGCATTCCGATAAAGGGCTCCAGAGAGCGTGTGATTGAGAGGATCTGGAGGATTGGTGGAAAAACAGGCTACTACGCATTTGATTGGGCATGGTACATACGAGGCCTTGCTGATAAAATGATTGGCGGTATAGGACTCAACCGCGGACGGAGAGATCCTCTAGAAATTCAAGTGGGAGACTCCATTGATTTTTGGCGTGTTTTGGTTGCCGACAAGAAAAGCGGTCATTTGGTGCTCTTTTCAAATATGAAAGTACCAGGCAAGGCATGGCTTTCGTTTCAGCTAGTAGAAAATGAGGGTCAAATATTCCTGGTCCAGAAAGCTCTTTTTCATCCCCACGGAATATGGGGACGGCTCTATTGGTACGCTCTCTATCCTATTCACTATTTTCTATTTCTACGCATGGCAAAAGCCATCGCCAACTAAGGATACCACCTGGTAAACATAGGAAGAGCTTCCCGCTCAGTACGATAGGAATTCAGAAGATGCTCCTTATCTGCATATCCCAGAGCAATACCACAAATAATGTCTACCCCTTCCAAGTGAAGCAACTGGCGCACGACATCCGGGTATTCTGCAAAGGCAGCCTGTGGGCAAGTAGCCAGTCCATATTCCTGGGCAGCCAGAAGAACATTCTGGATAAACATTCCTGCATCCATCCAAGAGCCAACAGGCATGCCTTTTTCCATAAACACAATCATACCCACAGGGGCATGAAAAAAATGATAGTTATTTTCCCAATGTGCTTTTCTTTTTTCCTGATCGTCTGGAGCAATACCCAGCGCTTTATAGAGCGCAGCCCCACACGCTTTTCTCCTCTCCTTATACACCTCGGACCACTCTTTCGGGCAATAGTGATAGTCAGGATTTGGCACCACACCAGACCTATATGTTTTTACCAGAGCGTTTGCCAACCGTGCTTTGGTCTCATTACCAAGCACAGCCACATGTACGGGCTGATGATTTACTCCAGAAGGCGCCCATTTAGCTGCCTCAAGGATCTGTTCAATTGCGGTTTGGTCAACTCCCCTTTCTAAATAGGCGCGACACGATTTTCGCCTACAGATAGCTTCTATTACGTGTGTCATAAGATATTCCGGTTAAAACAACAGAGCATATCAAAAAGAAGATTAAAAACACCCTGAACCGAGCACCACTCCTGCATAAATATAAATTTTTTATTTGACAATTTTACCGCCATTACGCAAGGTGTAGAAAAAAGCGCTCTGCTTGCAAATGATCTTGCCAGGCAGAGCAATACGCATGGGAGAACATTATGAAATCCTACATTCTCTTCGCCATTACCGCACAATTGCTTGTCAGTTCCACACAAACCCCTGCCCCGAAACCTGAAGAGAAAAAGGAAACCCCCAGACATCACTCACAGAAGCCAAAGCCTCATAAAGGAGCTGTTGGTCATACAGGCGCGAAAAGCGCTTCTACGCCCACAGGCATTCATGGAGCCACAAGTATTCATGCAGCTACAGGTGTGCATGGAAAAACTGGAATGACCGGCCCTACAAATGCTGCAGGACCTACAAGTCCTTCTGGATCTACAAATGCTTCGGGAGCTACGGGGACAGCAGGAGTCACGGGCCCTCAGGGAGCCACAGGAGTAGCGGGAGTTACTGGCCCTCAAGGATCTGCGGGAGTAGCAGGCTCTCAAGGAGCTGCAGGCATCGTTGAAATTCCTCAAGCCATAGGACCTGCTGGAGCATCAGGCGTTCCAGAAGTCCTTGAGACAATAGAGGTGATAGGTCCTACAGGCGCTACAGGCCCAGCAGCCCCTACCGGCAGCACGGCACCGAGCATTCAAGATCCTTTAGAAGGCGAATAATGAAGAGGGCGATTTTTCCAATAGTCTTTCCCATAATTCAACGTCAACTGCTCCCCTGGCAAAATCGCTTTCACAGAAAATAGCGCAATATACTGTATGCCTCGATCAAGTACACTCATTGCTTTGAGATTTGGCTCTTGGCTATGATTGACAAAGCGCATTTCATTGCCCTCATGCTCGGCATCAATTACCCAATAATGATAGGACCAAAAGCGTGTGGGATAGTGCATGCAGTAGCCATTAAGCCGAGCAGAAAAGCGCCTAATCTGACGTACCACACCAGCATAGATGCCAACAAAACTATGTATGGGGATTGCCTCATTTGCAAACAATCCATATCCAATCACCGGATCTATCCACTGAATCTTCACCCTCGCTACATAACCGGTCGCAATTTGTTTGTGCAAGAGAGCGCCAAGTTTGCGATGCTCGGCACCAAAAACTGTATGCGCCAGCAGCCACGGAACGTAGGCTTGCGCCTTCATAGACAACTCTGGAGAATCAAATCTTAAAGAGGGAAGATAATGCACACCAAATGCCAGATCCCACTCTTCGTGAGTGAGGCCATCAATGGACGGTTTCAATACGTTTGATGCCATTTTTATTGATCACCATGCGAAATTTTTTAACTTCTACCTTTTTCTGCAAGTCAGGCAAGGTATAGCTGTTTTTCATGATGATATTGATATAGTATACCTTTGGAAGCTCTCGTACAGCTATTTCCATGGTGTCAGGATCAAGGTGCAGAGAAGACTCTGTGGGGTTGCTTGCCTTTTCTAGCAAAAGATGGATATT
>CAYOTQ010000249.1:0-3505 GCA_964406915.1 uncultured bacterium | reverse complement strand
CCGGTATCATGACAATCTCAAAGTACAGGCAAGAGATCCAAAAAAACTCTATATCGTGGATTCCGGCCTTCGTACGGTATCTCTTTTGTCTGAACGTGCAGATTGGGGACGGCTTGCAGAAAACTGCGTATATATTGAACTGCGAAGAAAAAACAAAGAGATATTTTATTTTAAACAGGAACAAGAGGTCGATTTTCTCGTTACTGAACTTGGCAAGCCTATTGAAGCTATTCAAGTCGCCTACAGTGATCTGAGCGATCCAAAAACAAAAGAAAGAGAAGTAACAGCTTTACTTGAGTGCCTCGGACAACTCAGTCTTACTTCCGGCAAAATTCTGACACTGACGTATGAACATCGTCAGATCATTGCTGGCTATAGCATCGAGTTCATTCCCCTCTATCGCTGGCTTACGGAATAAACTTATATCGCCCGCGAGAAATTGGTCTGCTGGCTTTTCATAAAGTAGGCGTCAAAGCAACAGCTGATGTTTCGAATAAAGAGCTCTCCTTGCCCAAGGACCCGAAGTACATCCGGACTATCTTCAAGAAAGCCATATCCAAAATAGGGCTCAAGTAGCCTGCGCTCTTTGACAAAGGTTTCATCAAAACAGAGGCCAAATTGTTCCTGAAATACTCGTTTATCCAGTACAAAATCACACATCAGCCGCTCAATGACCCACCTTCTCATCCGATCTTCAGATGACAGAATTTTTCCTCGAAATGTAGGCAGACGCCGCTCATCAATCGCCTGGTAATACTCAGAGAGCTCTTTGACATTTTGAAAATAGGCGCCTTCCACATGACCGATCGAAGTCACGCCAAAGCCTATCAAATCTTCTGCCGGCCATACTGTATATCCTTGAAAGTTTCGTCTCAGTGCTTTTGTCAAATAGCAGCGAGCCATCTCATCATGCGGACGTGCAAAATGATCCATCCCAATGGCAACATACCCGCTTTCAATGAGTAGCTGCCTGGCCATGGCATACATAGCAAATTTTTCCTCTGTAGAAGGAAGCGTCTCATCTTTGATCGCTTTTTGATGCGCCTTCATCCAGTGAATTTTGGCATAAGAAAAGAGCGCGATACGATCAGGCGCTAGCTCGATAATCGCACGAATGGTCTCTTCAAAAGTCTTGCAATTTTGATAAGGCAATCCATAGATCAAATCGATATTGATGCCATCGAATCCAAGCTGGCGTGCCATATGATAGGTTTTGACAGTCACTTCGCGACTTTGCCTCCTACGGACAGCCTCTTGGACCTTTTCATTGAGATCTTGCACTCCAAAGCTGATTCGCCGAAATCCAAGTCTTTTGAGGAAGGCAAGCTTTTTGCCCTCATCATGAACCACTGTTCGCGGGTCTACTTCAATAGCAATCTCTGCATCTTCTCTCAGAGAAAATGCTGAAGAAAGCGTAGAGACAATCTGCTCGAGCTGCCTCTCAGTAAGTTTTGTAGGCGTACCTCCACCAAAATGCAACTGCACCGCCTCTTTTTTTACACCAATGTGGTTTTTGACAAGCTCTATCTCTTGGCAGAGCTTCCTTACATACTCCTCTTCTTTTTCCGGGAGACGGTTGAGGATGACAGAGCAGCCGCAAAAGAGGCACATGCTATGACAAAAGGGAATATGGACGTAGAGGGAAAGCGGAGAGGAATTAGCCCCTAGTATCTTGAGCCTTTCTTCATAGGCTGTATGAACAAGAGGCTGCCATACAGGAGCCGTGGGATAGCTTGTATAGCGGGGTACAGCCATATTCAACAGATCAAGAGGAAGATCAAGGGAGCGATGAAGAGCCATCTTTTACACACTGTACAAGCGCCTCTACATTCCCCCTTGGAGTATTTGGAAGAATGCCGTGGCCAAGGTTGAAAATAAAGCCAGGATCCAGACCTGACTCATTGTGCATACTGCTGATAATTCTCTTTGTCTCTTTTGTTACAATCTTGGGTGTTGTTAGCAGCACATCTGGATCGAGGTTGCCTTGCAGGGTAATTTTGTTTCCTACTTTGCGCCGTATCTGCTGCAAGTCTGACTGTGCATCCAAACTGATTGCTTGGGGCTGCACACTGGCGAGACGTTCAGCATATAGGGCAGAACCTTTGCAAAAAAGAATCACTGGACATGGCTTTTTAAGCCCTTTCATGATCTTTTCCATCATCCGCAGGGAAAATGCCTCAAAATGAGGCGGCGCTAGCATCCCTGCCCAGCTGTCAAAGAGCTGAATAGCCTCTACTCCTGCCTCAATTTGGGCATTGAGGTACTCAGTAGTGTGGTCTGCCAACAGGTCCAATAGACGCGTAAAACTATGAGGATCTTCCAGCAGCCATTTTTTTGTGCGCTGAAAATTTGAGCTGCTTTTGCCTTCTATCATGTAACTTGCCACGGTAAAAGGAGCTCCCGCAAATCCGATAAGGGGAACTTCAAGACGAGGCTTTACCAGACGAATACCTTCGAGGACAACTTCCAGACAGCGTCTATCTGCTCTCGCGGCAAGAGCGTCTATATCAACCGGTGTCATCGCAGGCTCAAGGAGAGGGCCTCTACCCTCTTCAAAACTCAGATGCACGCCAAAAGCTTGCGTAATCAGCAAAATATCGGAAAAAATAATCGCTGCATCAAACCCAAAGGCCGTTATTGGCAAAAGTGTTACTTCCGCAATCAGCTCAGGTGTATGAAACAGCGTCATCAAATCATACTTCTTCCTCAATGCCTGATACTCATGCATGTACCTACCAGCCTGGCGCATGAGCCAGATTGGCGGTCGAGAGGTCTGATTGCTGCCGGAAAGAGCCTTTAAAAACATTAGAGTAGTCTTTCTACGATAGCATCAACAGTAAAGCCAAACTCTTTTGCAAGCGCGCCTGCAGGAGCGGATGCTCCAAAGCTTTCCATACAAATAGCGACGCCATCTAGCCCAATGTACTTATGCCAACCAAGATCGCCGGCGGCTTCAATACTCACTCGCTTGCCTGTATCAGATCCAAGAACACTCGTCTTATATTCAGTTTTTTGCTTTTCAAATAGCTCTGTGCATGGCATGGACACCACACGTGTCGGTTTGCCAAGCTTTTCGAGTTCGACAGCTGTTTCCATAGCCAAAGGAAGCTCAGAGCCTGTCGCAATTAAGGTGAACATACATTTGCCGCTTTCGCGCTTCACAATATAGGCACCTCGTCCAACTCCCTGGTGATAAGGGACATTGGTCTCCGGAATTTCTGCCACATTTTGCCGAGAAAGAATCAGACAGGTAGGACCATGATAGCTCAAAGCCGCCACCCACGCCATCTTCACTTCGTGAATTCCAGACGGACGAATGACCTGCAGCTGCGGAATTGCTCGAAGAGAAGCAAGATGCTCAAATTCAAAAATTACAGGAACCTTTTTTTGTAATAACTGTCGGACATATTCAATGTAGATGTCGGCAACGCGCGGATCGATTGCGTGGTCATCGAAGTATGATCGCCATGCAGAAAGGTCAGGTTGAGACATCCTATGTCAAGCG
>CAYOTQ010000248.1:0-3514 GCA_964406915.1 uncultured bacterium | reverse complement strand
AAGAATGCCAGGAGATTTCATTAGAATTGCTCAAAAACAATTCTCTGCCAGATCATGTCAGAGAATGTATTCAGAACAACCTGGGATTTGCAAACCAGAAGTTACTCGAAACAACCCTCACTGATAGAGAAATAAGCGGCGAGGAGCAAATTGAGAAAGAGAACAACGCTGCTGTACCGGAGACATCCCTCTCTTGATTGCTTAGAGGGCGTTTTTCAGCTACCATTGACCGGGCAGCGCTTGAAAAAGCGCTGCCTAAAAACCTAGAACTCAGGTTAACAGTCTATCCCTTAAGACACAGTAAATGCTTGGCTATCAAGCGCTGCTCCCATTGCATGCATACCGCAATCAACGTAGAGCACCACCCCGGTAATGCCAGAGGCAAGAGGAGAAGCAAGAAATGCCGCTGTTGTAGCCACCTCGCGAGACTCTATCGGACGCTTGAGTGGAGCATTTTGAGCCGTATATTCTATCATCTTTTCAATAAAACCAATTGCTTTGGCCGCTCTTGAGCCATAAGGCCCTGCAGAAATTGCGTTTACGCGCACTCCATAGCGTCTTCCGGCTTCAAAAGCAAGCGTCTTTGTATCGCTTTCAAGAGCCGCTTTTGCAGAACTCATGCCACCGCCATATCCAGGAATGACCTTTTCGGCAGCGATATAGGTCAAGGAGATAGCACTACTGCCTTCAGGCATTAATGGACAGAAATGAGCCAGCAAGCTAATAAATGAGTATGATGAGGAACTCATCGCTGCAAGATATCCTTTTCGGGAAGTGTCGAGGAGCGACTTTTGGACTTCGGGTGCATTTGCCAGCGAATGAACGAGAATATCAATATGGCCAAAGTCTTCTTTTACAGACTGGGCGACTTCAGCAATCGTATAGCCGCTCACTTCTTTATATCGCTTATTTTCACGGATGTCTTCAGGGATATCATCCGGACTATCAAAAGAGGCATCTAGAGGATATATCTTGGCAAATTCCAGCATCGATCCATCAGAGAGCTTTCTAGACGCATTGAATTTACCACTTGCAAGTCCGGCAGTAAAAATTTTCATCATAGGCGTCCAGGTGCCTATCAGCACAGTAGCTCCTGCCTCTGCAAGCGCCTTTGCAATTGCCCATCCAAATCCATTATCATCTCCCACTCCGGCGATGAAAGCCTTTTTGCCTCGAAGATCTAATGACAACATGCTCTATTCTCCATTAATTAAAAAGGTGTTTCAAAATATTTCATTCAGAGAAACCTTGAGCTGACAAGGCCCCTTGCCACGGACGGCAGAAATGACAACTTCTGTATCGCACGCCCCAAAACGTTTTGTCTGTCCCATCCTATTGCCGCGGCGAATATGTCCTAAAAATGCAGGCTTTTCTCCTCCCAGCACAGAAAATGAGAGGCAAAAGCGTTTGGACCCAAGGCGTATATGAAGAGCATCTGCTAAGGTAAAGCAAGAAGCCTTCAATCCCGCCACAGTCACCTCTGTTTCTTTATGCGCTTGGGTCCAAAAACAGAGCACTTCATGTTTCTGTTTTTCCACTTCAAACACCTCTCCAGGAACTTCAAAAATCATCTCATGAGGGGCTGGCATAGCCGCAAGATGTCCTTGTTGTGGCTGGATATAGAGTGCATGAGCGTCTGCAAACAGGCAGGCTGGATAGACCCCCGTCATCTCTTCTCTTCGAAAATTTCCAATAATGGTCGACATTCTCCAGGAAGGATTCTGCAAAATATTCCAGCAATATTGATCTGTTGAACAGCTTTCTGTAAAGACAGCTTCAACTGAAGAGAGCTGTGGAAGAGGCGCTGCAAGGGCGCATATAAGAGCGGCATGTTGTGGCATGTCAGCCTTTTTTGATAACTTGCCGTGCGAGATTCCCATGCAATAGTCATAAAGCAGAGGCTCTTGAGAGCGCATACAATAGACAGGGCCGGCATAAAGAGCACTCTGTGCGTCCCACGTTTTACCTAAATAGTCAAAAAATGGCGCGTAGGGCCCCTCTGGATAGAGATTGAAAGCTGCTATCATTTCGGAAAGAGCTGTCACATCTCCCCAAATACGAAGATCGCTTGTATCGGAAAAGTCTGGGAAAGGTCCCGCAGGAGCTGCCTCTTGAAAAAGCGAGCGAGATACATGTTGGCAGGCGGTAAAAGAGACTTTTGCCCAATATGGAAACGAACTTGCCACCTGATGACAAAACACTGTCAGCTGTGTGATGGCTGTTTTGAGTCGTCCCACCATCTCTTGGCCAAGGATATGATGAAAGTCGCGGTAGATCCACAGCAGGATGATCAAACAGCGCACGGCATGTGTGTGCTCCTTGCAATGGGGAAACTCATGAAGATACACAGGAAAGTTTCCCTGCCAAGCAACCGTAGGAAAATTTTGCTGCAAAAAGAGCAGGCGTTCAAGCAATCTTTTGGCCTCAAAGACATTTTCATGCATCTTCGAGCGGAGCAGAGCAAGCGAAAACAAGAAGTTGTCATACAGGCAAATGCCTTTGTCTGAAGCAACATATCCGCTTTCTTGCTGTTGGGAGTTTTTACCGCTTGTGCAAGCGAGGTCGATACAATGGCGCAGCAGTTCATCTTTCATGGCCATAAGTATATAGCTTGGAGTCAAAAAGAACCACCAAAACTACAGCCGCATTATAAAATTTTATTTAAACGAAGAAATTCTACAGGGATTACGATTTTTACACCTTGGTATTCCTGCAAATTAAGAAGGTGTTTGTCGCCGCTTACAAGATAACGTGCAGAACTTTCGAGGGCGGCTATGAGATATTTATCATCATCAGGATCTTCTTCAACAATCGGATCATGAGAAAACAAACATACTGCCAAATATGCACGCACGACCAACGCATCAAACCACATAAAAATTTCTTGATCGCTTTTTTTGATATATTTACGAACTTTTGGATAGAAGACCGCTCGCTTGAGCTCTTCGAGTATATCCTGTGATAAAACAATCTCGTATTTTGAATTTTCTATGAGAGTTTTTAGCAAAAGCCCTGGATAGCTTGACGGCTTTATCAAAGCGCTTATGTAAATGTTTGCATCAAGGACAACTCGCGCTGGCATCGATTAATCCAACTGTCCTTTTTTCCGTGGCTTGCGTGTGCGATGTTTGGCTTCATCAGCGATCTTCTCCGCCTCTTCATCACTAAGAAGGGAATCATTTGCCTCTAGTAGATCAAGCAAAAAATTTTTCGCTATCGCCTGCAGAGAAATCATCTTCTGCATGGGAACCAACCCTGCGATTGGTTTATTTTTTCTCTCGATGATAAATTCATCTCCTCGAAGGTTGACGCAATCGAGAATTTCACCCATTTTTTTTCGCATATCATCTGTGCCAATTTTTTTTAACATGGGAGCTCCTCATCTCTTACATCTATTATAGTTAATAGAGATTTTATAGTCCAACCCTTCTTGTTTTGTTGCGTCAACAGTCTCTTAAAATCCAATCGCTCCAGCAACTTCTATATTTTGACCGGTAATGTAGTGATTTTCAGA
>CAYOTQ010000247.1:0-3519 GCA_964406915.1 uncultured bacterium | reverse complement strand
CCTACACGGTATTTACGCCTTTTTATCGTAAAGCCCTGCAGCACCCAGTCCAGCGTCCGGAAGCAAATCTTCATACTAACTACTACAAAGAAACAATTGCCTTTGCTAAAGAGCCCTCATTTCCACATAAGTTCCGGCAGCAACCAGGAGGAACAAAAGCGTGTCTGGCGATTCTGAAGAACATTCACTCTTTTGCCAGCTATGTGCGCCTACGGGACTTGCCTGCCGAAGATGCCACCACCCACCTCTCAGCACATCTGAAGTTCACCACCTGCTCTTCCAGAACCATTTACCATGCAATTAGTGATGCTTTTGGGGCTGAATCTCCTCTCCTGCGCTCGCTCTACTGGCGCGATTTTTTTACCTCTATCGCCTATCACTTCCCCCACGTTTTCGGCAATGCCTTTAAAGAGAAATTTAACAACATTGCATGGGATGATAGCCCTGAGCTTTTTGCTCTCTGGCGTGAAGGGAAAACAGGCGTGCCGATTGTAGATGCTGGCATGAGAGAGCTCAATGAAACTGGCTTCATGCATAATCGCGTACGGATGATCACAGCCAGCTTTCTCATAAAAGACCTCCATATCAACTGGCAGTGGGGTGAAAAATACTTTGCCCAGAGACTGATCGACTATGATCCTGCCGTCAACAATGGCAACTGGCAATGGGTGGCAAGCACTGGATGCGACGCACAGCCCTACTTTCGTATCTTCAACCCTTGGACGCAAGGGTCCAAATTTGACCCTGACTGCCGTTATATCATTCGTTGGATTCCAGAGCTTGCCTCCTTCGCTCCCAAGGTGATTCATAACTGGCATCATTATGCCAGTAAGAGCCTCTACCCAGCTCCTATTGTCGATCATGCAAAAGAAGCAAAGGTTGCTCTTGCAAGATATACCACTGTTTCCAGGTAACATCCACGTCCCAATATAGATGGGGATTGTTCTCTAATCGAGCCTTGATAACAAAACCTAGATTATTTAATACATCTAAGATATAGTAGTAACTTTTATGTTAAATTTGTTTTATTTATTTGATAATAAAAGCTACTAAATATATGTCTCTTTATTTATATAATTCGCTCCCATTTCAAGATAGACTTGACGACTGTCTGAAGGTCTTACCTATTAAGGCGTATGCAAAAGAACACAAGATTCCATGCCACCTCTCGTGGTTAGATGGAAAAATCGGGGTATCGACGGCGCCCATTACCTGCTCGCTGACAAACCAAGAAATACTCTCTGTCATTTCGAGCCTGTTCGAAGCAATGCTCACATATGTGGTAATTCCACGAAAAAAGGTAGACGATCTTAAAATATTGACAGAAAAGTTGATTAAGGACGAACCCTCTTTTCAGCAAATGGAAGCAACAAAGTACCTTCAGGAATACATTTTCCCCAACCTTGCCTTACTATCGTTCGAACCGCGCCCAGTACCTCTACATCAGGAGACGGCTCTCTCAGATGTGGAAAAACTGAACATAAAGGGCCCCAATGCCAAGCAGACGGAAAGACACCTTCTCTCCTATCTAAAAACCATCTTCAAAACAGCACAGGTATTAGTCACTCTTCGAGAAATCATTACATTACAACGAGATTTTTATCTCCATCTACTGAAAGTGACTCAGTCAAAATTGACAAAAGTAATGATGCTTCCACAGGACACGGATTCCTATGATATTAATACGCATTCACATTCTATTCCCTATTATGTGAGTCTTGATGACGACAAACTTGATCTTCAAGATACTCGACTACTCGCCTCCGTCTACCGAAATATCCATTCTTTAGCTACCGACAAACCAGTACACCACATAGTTAGGAGGTTGGTACATAAAATTCTTCTATCCAAATGTTGCCAGGAGACGAAAGATTATTGCTATAATGCAATTAATTTGAATCAAGCAGAGTATGCACTACTGCGGTGCAAAGATACAATTTTTAGCGAACACGAGAGGATAATAACCGAAGACCTCACAATCGCCTATTGTAAAGAGTATCGACCAATTTTCAGCTTTATTATCCAAATACGTCAGATGCGCGCTATTTTTAATAATTGGTACGCACGCTATCAACCAACCGACCTACAAGAACATTTCCAATTAGGCATCAAAACATTTGAAGCATTTCTTCCGGCTACCGAAAAAATGATCAACAGATATCTAGAAATATCAGAATCTGTCGTTCGAACTAGCGATATGATCGTGCAACGTGTGCCTCTTTCAAAAATAAAGTTTTTTTCAAAATCTGATCTTTTACAAATGCACAGCAAGCTTGCACAGCCCTGCTCAAATATGATTTACCTTGCTCAAGAAGCAGCAGCTTCAATTCTTCAAGAAGAAGAAGAAGAAGAAGAAGAAGAAGAAGAAGAGCAAACAGCTATGCTTGCTCAATCTTTGATTCAGCCCATGCAAAGCATGCAGATCACACCCTCGCCTTCTTCATTAAAGACAGTCTATGTCTATCACAAAAGAGTAGCGCGTTGGTGGAGCCAGGATGACAAGGATAACCCATTTCTGAGTGATGCTCAATACAAACAGTGCCAGCCTGCCACGCAACAACGAATACGCTCCGAGCATGCATTTGCCTTGGCCGTGGACGATTATGCAAGCAAGGAAGGGTTCTCTGACAACAATCAGGTGGTCTTAATCGGCGAATTGATCATGAGCAACGGAACCAAGCGACGAGGGATATTCGGCTATGCATTTGACAGCAATAATGTCTGTTACCATCGTCATTTTACAGAAAAAACTCATGCAAGTGTATGTGCCGAAATCCAACAAAAGGGATTTTATCAACTTGACTTTCCTCCATTAACACCGACCGAGCAGCAGCAGTGTGCTGACAAAAACATCTACCAGGATGGAAGTTTTGTTGAATCTGAAACGGACGAGCTGATTGTGATTAAAAACCCTCAAGATAACACAACAATTCGCTTGTGTCGTCTGTCAGAAGGCTAGCGTTCTGATTCAAGAACATTGAAAAACCCAGAACTCAGGTTATCACGAAAGATCAGTATGTCAGCTTCGATTGATAGAACTCGCACATCTACAGCATGAATTGATTGACCTATCGCGAATAGATGCCCATCAACTGTGCGCTCCCTAGAACATGTCCCTGCATGGCCTCTTCGAGCGCTTTTTTTGAAGCATGTTGAGGAAGATCCAGCACACAGTCAAGAGCATAAAGTTTGAAGAAGTAGCGGTGACGCGGTCCTTTCGGCGGACAAGGTCCTCCATATCCAGTTCTTCGAAAATCATTAATTCCTTGCCTTGCATTATTAGGCAATTTTTCTGATGTCACAATTCCTTCTACAAGACCAGTCTCTTTTGATGGTATATTGTAGATTACCCAGTGGACCCAAATGCCCACAGGAGCATCGGGATCATCCATAATGAGTGCAAAGGTTTTTGTCCCTTCAGGTGGAGCGCTCCATTGCAAGGGAGGAGAACAGTCAGCACCATCACAGGTATATTTTGCCGGAATCACGGCCCCTTCTGAAAAAGCTGTACTCTGCATG
>CAYOTQ010000246.1:0-3532 GCA_964406915.1 uncultured bacterium | reverse complement strand
ACGGCTCTGTATGCTATCTATTCTGGTGTGGAATATGTGTATGCCAATCGTCACCATATCCGTCGCGTGCTTTTGCGCAAGGCGCGCAATTCCCGCTATCGAATGGCGCTTGAATTAGAGTAATTTTTTTTCGATAAGGAGAAAACGGTATGAAGGATATCTGTTGGGTCGTTGTGGCTAATAGTGCACAAGCGCGTATTTTTTCTTTAGAAAACTTGCAGACACTCTCTGAAATAGAGGATTTGGTCCATCCTGAAAGTCATCTACATGACCAAGATGTTGTAGATGGACAGCCGGGGCGTTCATTTGACAGCACAGGTTCACATCGGCATGCGATTGAGCCAAAAACTTCTCAAAAAGAACTTTCTCTTGAGAGATTCGGCCGATCACTGTCAAATTTTTTGGAAAAGAAGTATCGAGCCTCTGCGTTTTCACGACTTTATATTGTAGCAAGCCCTGCCTTTTTGGGAGTGCTGCGTCAAATGGTATCTGCCGATGTCGCTCGTGTTGTGGAAAAAGAGATTTCCAAAGATATTGTGCGTTGCACGAAGCCCGAGATTTTGGCTGTAATTTTCCAATAATTTTTTTTACTCTTATCCGAGGTGTGTGATGACTGTTGGTGGGACTACTGCTGAATATGTGAATGTTCGCTGCTCTTACGTAGGGTGCCGAACGAAGCTGGGATTTGCTTTGCAAGATCTCAAGTGTGGATCATGTATGAAATCATTTTGTCAGCTACATTTTGATCTATCGAATCACGCCTGTCCAAAACTGGATGCCTATGGGATAAAAAAAAGAGAAGAGGTCAAGGCTAGTCTGCAAGAACAGCAGGCAGCAAGTGCTGCCCGCAAGTTTGTGTCGGGCGGGGCGTCTGGCAGCGCGTATTGAGCTGTATAAGCTTGAGATGTGCAGCTCCTGGAGAGAAAAACCCAAAACTCAGGTTACTGTGTGTTCAGAGAGCGTTTGATACCCGCAAAAAACGTGTGAATGGCAGAACCATGATATCGTGTTGCCTGCTCAGGCAGGTATGACAATGTTTTGATGAAAAAGGACTCTACTTCAGAAAGAAGTTTTTCCCTAGCTTGGGCCTCATGGCAGCCGGCAAATAACGTCTCTTCCAGTATGCGAAGCTCATCTTTGGAATATTCTAGTTCGCTGTTTAGAAATTTTATAATGGCTCGATTTTGTTCTAATTGTTGATCTTGCACCTTTTTTATGCCTACTAGGCTCTTGTCAGTCGTGGCAATAATGTCTCCTTGAAGAGTCACCACTGTTACGTCGTCAGACAGCTCTTCTAACGGGTTCTGGAGAGTGGCGCCAATCGCATTTTTTATGGCTGTCATATCTGTATGGCTAACCACCTGATAGCGTTTGGTGGCAGGTGGTTTCTTTTCTGTCATGATTACGACAAATTCTGCCTTATGGGCATATTGGCCATTTTCCGCACTTCCAATCAGAGCGCTTGCACTAGCGAGATAAAAATTGCGGCTTACACGCAGGTGGTCATCATATTTTTTAAATATCTGTTGCAGAGAGTGTGGCAAGAGGGATGAATAGGAATAAAAACTGTTGTTCGTGGTATGGCAGAGATCGATAAACCTTTGCAAGGGATATGAAAAGCTGATTTTGTGTGGAGAAAATGCCGGTTGGACGGTAGGCGCGCCAAGCTGCTGTGGAATTCGTGTCTGGATACAGGCAACGGCAGGTTGCACGAACCTCTCGGGTATGCCAGCTCCAAAGGATTCTATCTGTATTTGGGTCTGCTGCTCTTGCTGCTGTTCTGGCTGTTGCTCTGTTTGTTGCTCAAGCTCGGTGCCACTGCCGTCTCGGGACATCTGAACAATAGGAGGCAAGACGACCCCTTTATGGCAAATACCCACCATAGTTTCAAGCGACTTGGCGATGTTATTGCTGCTATCCGGATAAGTACTCACGAAAAATTTTTGAAATTTATCCACAAGTGATGAGTCATTGTTTTTACTCGCTTCTGTCGTAAATTGATGGTAAGCTCCCACAATAGTGCGTTCAAGAGTTTTGCAAGCATCTTGTGAGTCCATAAATTCGTCACTACCACTCATCGCATCAAACAGGCGCTGGTGAATCTTCTGCACAAGAAAGTTTTGAAAATATCCAAACAGCTTCTGACGTTCTTCAACAGAAAATTCCTTGGAAATTAAGAAATTGCGAATCGGCTTTTCAAGAACTTCTCGAGCTCGGAAGCGCACACTATCCCAGTTTTTGTCGAGTTTGGATAAGGCCAAATTCTCGGTAAAATAGCGCAGCAGTGAGTTAAAATCGACAGGGTCTGTTTGGGCCATATGGCTGAGCACCTCTTCATCCGGCGCTATGTAAGGGGCTTGCCCCTGGAGAATTTGGCGCATGCGAAAGACGCTTTGAAGAAAGTCACGAAGCGTCATCCCTTTGCGCACACTCATATAGCAGCGGGCAGTTGGCGGTTGGGCAATATTTGTCCCGGTTTCATATTGTTGCTGAATGATTGTCAGCCGCTCGTGAGGCTTAAGCTTGGACAGATGCAGAGGAACTGCTGTGCGCGTGCCATTTTCATTTGGCTCAAGACAGATAATAGCGCCATTACTTGCATGATACACAATCCCTTTCAGTTCCTGGCGAACAGCTTGTGTAGCTTCAAGAAGTTCTACCGCATAGCTATCGAGGTTTGCTTCTTTCAGCCAGCCCCCGCTGTCAGTAAATACATAGGTATCTTGCTGCTCACAAAAATGCTTTTTTACTTGTTCAAGAAGAGGTGTTTGAGGCGAGGTGCGGCAAATGGCTCCTTGGCCTGCTGCAATTTTTTGTGCCACAGCAAGGCATGTCTGTCCGTCAGTGCCCTCTTCCGGGTGGGCAGTCATAGAAAGATGGAGGATTTCAGGGTGGATAGTTCCCGTATAGCCGTCAGTAGTCGCAACGCTTCCAGCCATTGTTTGAGGAGTGCTGGAAATATCGCTTGGATAGAGACGAATTTGTTTAAATAAAAAATCATGAAAAAAGCGTTTAATTGTCGCCATGTCACGACTTGCTGCCTTGCAAAAAGCCTCGATAAGCTGTTTGCTTGGAGGACTTTCAAGAAAGTGAAATTCTTTGCTGCGAGGTCCCATCACCCGTACAAATTCCTGATAGCTGTCAGATTGATCCATGCTTGTGAGATGTCTTCTTTTGATATCCGACTGTGCCTGGGTCTGCAGAGTCTGCAGTATCTTTTCTGCCGCTTCAAGAGGAAGTCCTGAATAAAAGTAGGTCTGTACAGAATGAAGCACCTGTTCGATGGGGTCTGCAAATTGTGTTGTCTTTGATTTTTTTGGGGCTTCATAAGGGCGGGCTACGAAATGGCCAGGTATTGCCTCACCATCCTTTCTTTCTCTTCCATAATGAGCGTCGCAAGATTTGCAAAGAGTTTTTGGCAAACACGAAGGGGTGTTGATAGCGTGCGCAAGGACGCCTAGCATATCGCGTTGTTGTTTGTCTGGTAGGTGAGTCTCAAGCCATTTCTTTCTCTGAATTTGGTAGAGCCACT
>CAYOTQ010000245.1:0-3536 GCA_964406915.1 uncultured bacterium | reverse complement strand
AACACTCTCTTCTCTCTTTATTGCATGTCCGATCTTGTTGTATCTTGAAACAAGGCCTACGAAAACAGGAAAACAACTTGCTCAAGTCTCAGGGTAACCTGAGTTTGTGATCATATATAGAAGGGATCATGCTCGAAGAAGATGAAACAGCGCTGCGAAATGTGGAGTCTCAAGGCAAGAGCAAAGAAGCCAGTAAAGAGATGATAGGCCCGCTCTGGGCCTATCCCAAAAATGATCAGGAACTAAAAGAAAAGATCATACGGGAATTTCATCTCCATCCTGTGCTAGCTCAAATTCTTGTCTCTCGCGGTATTACTTCATTTGAAGATATTCACTATCATCTCTATGCAAAGCTACCGGATCTGCATGATCCTTTTGTGTTTGCAGAGATGCCGCAAGCTGTCAAACGTATTACAGAAGCGATCTTGTCAGAAGAAAATATTCTCATCTACGGGGATAATGATGTCGACGGGATGACAGGAACGGCTTTGCTTGCAGAATTTTTGAGTTTTGTAGGAGCTAAAGTCTTTCATTATATTTCCAATCGAACGACACTTTTGCGTCAGAGCATGATCTTAGATGCTCTGGAATATGCCCTGAAAACCCATTGCACCCTCCTCATTACGGTCGATTGCGGGATTACAGCTGCCGAGCAAATTGAACAGGTTGTGCGGCATAAAATCGATGTCATCATTACCGATCATCATGAGCCGACAAATAAGATTCCTTTGTGTGTGGCCACTCTCAACCCAAAATTGGTCAGCAGTGTTTATCCCAATCGTGAGCTTACCGGAGTAGGTGTTGCCTTCAAACTCGCCTGTGCTCTCACCGAACATTTGATCGAAGAGGGTATCATTCCTGCCAAAAAGGTGGACTTAAAGAGATACTTAGATCTGGTTGCCATCGGTACTGTGTCAGACATGGGCTTGTTGGTAGGCGAAAATCGAGTACTTGTCAGCTACGGGCTCGAGCAGCTACGAAAAACAAAACGCATTGGCATCGCGAAACTTCTTTCTATTTGTGAAACAGATCTTTTAGATACGACCACATCGATTATTGCCTCAAAAATTGCACCACGACTCAATAGTCTTGGAAGAATTGCAGAGCCAGAACAAGGAGTCAAACTCCTCCTTGCTCGTCAGGCTCTTGCTGCAGAGAAGCTGGCTATTGAATTGAATCTATACAATATTGAGCGGCAAAAAATTGAGCGCATGATGGCCAAAGATGTGGAAAAAACGCTCGAGATGTGTCCTGCAATCTTGCAAAATAAAGCCATTATCATGGCTTCGCGTAAATGGCATCCAGGAATTATCGCTATTTTAGCTATGCGTATTTCCAAGCAGTATAACCGTCCGACCGTTATGATCGCCCTCGATGGTCAGGTTGGAAAAGGTTCTGTGAGATCAATATCAGAATTTCCGGTCTTACCGGTGCTCAAGGAGCTTTCTGATCTCTTGCTCAATTTCGGCGGTCATGATGCAGCGGCTGGACTTACGATCCGTGAGCAGTGTATCGAAGAATTTACCCAGCGGTTTATTGCGATTGCCAATGAACGACTGCAAGAGCAACATATCGTTCCGAAACTTCATCTTGATGCTGAAGTGCGCTTCGAAGACCTGACATTTGATTTGATGGAATCAATCAAATTGCTAGAGCCATATGGCCACGGCAATCCTCCTCCTCTGCTATTTGCCGAGGCACGCCTAGTGGCAGAGCCAAAGGTAGTAGGCAAACAACATCTCAGGCTGACACTGGAACAAGAAGAGGGACGGGTGCTTGACTGCATTGCGATTGGCCTTGGCGATCGTATTCATCAGCTGCAGAAAAAGCCTCTTTTGCTCCGTATTGTCTTTACTCCGCAAGTGAGTGGATCGAGTATCCAGTTGCTCATTCGTGATTTTCAGCCAGTACACCCCCCATAAGAGGTGGTGGTTTTCAACTTATTAACCACAGAGATCACAGAGACAAAATCTTCCCTTTAGGGGGTGTGTAAGAGTGATTTCTCTAGTAATTTATAGAAAATCTACATGGTCGAGCTCAATTGTATTGTACACGGTACTATAGAAAAGGTGATTTTTAGCGGGCTTGGCCTTCTGCGCCATGACGGCTGGGTCATTCTTGTGCCAGATGTAGCTCCTGGCGAAGAGGTAGAGCTGCAGATTGTCGAAAAGAAAAAATCCTATTGCACAGCCAAGCTTTTACGTATCATTCGTCCAAGTCCCTGGCGTCAAACACCTCCTTGTCCCTATTTTGGAACATGCGGAGGATGCCAGCTCCAGCATCTGCGGTATGAAGAGCAGCTCAGACTCAAAGGAGAGTGGCTAAAAGAGACTCTTGAGCGAATTGGCAAGCTCTCTATAGAGCAAGAGATTGTCTGTATGCCCGCAGCTAAGCAATGGGGCTATCGCCAGCGGGTGGTGCTTCATGCTCAACAGGGCAAGCTTGGGTTTTTTGCTCGTGATAACAAAACAGTCGTCGATGTGGCCAGCTGTGCTATTTTTGCAGGCGAGAGCTTTGAAAACCAGCGTTCTGAAAAGATCAAAAAGAGAGCAGACAGCCACCAACAGCGGCTAGTAGTAGAAAGCAGAGCTTCTCATACTATGGAAATAGAGGGGCTGAGTATTGCTTATTCTGATCAAGTCTTTGTGCAAAACTCTCCAGAGAGCTTTTTGCAGATTTATAAAGATGTACTTGAGATAGCGGGAGATCCTCTGGCAGGAAATGGAAAATTACTCGATCTTTATTCAGGTATTGGCATTTTTTCTTTACTGGCATCACGTAAAGGATGGGCTGTTTTTGCCGTGGAAGGTAGCCGGCAGGCAGTAGAGCTACATAAGGAAAATATGCGCAAGAATTCTATCAGTATGCAGGCAGTGTCTGGATATGTAGAAAATATCGAACGAATTGTCGAAAGCTTGTCTGAGTATCAGACATGGCTTGTCAATCCACCACGCACAGGTCTATCACCAAAAGTAGTGCAGATCATTAAAAAATATGCACCAAAGCGTCTTATTTACATCTCTTGCATGCCATCCACACTTGCAAGAGATGTAAATATACTGTCGGACGCGGGATATAGCGCAGATGTCATCAAGGCGTATGACATGTTCCCGCAAACCACCCATTTGGAGGCGCTAATGTGCTTGCAGAGAAAGTAAGCCGCGCCTATCTTACTGGCGTTATCCGGCTTGCACGTGCTGCTTTTTATTCGCTTTTACTGCCAAGTAGCTGTCTTGATAGGCTTTTACATCTTCCAAGCTAACGACCCAAGCTGCACCTTTACGGATAGCTTTCAAATATCCTGCACGAGTAGCGTAGTAGATTTTTTGTGCTGGGACATTGAGCATTTTTGCTACTTGATTGATAGAGTAGTATCCTTTCGTATTATCAAACAACAGCTCTCCTTGGAAGGTAGATTTTGTTCTGGAGTATTTTTGCTTGCGATATTCCAAAAGGTCATCGACATGGATCATCCAGCGACTCGTTTCTTTGGTAGCTTTAAGCTTGTTCAACTTAATCGCTACATAGATCGCTTG
>CAYOTQ010000244.1:0-3536 GCA_964406915.1 uncultured bacterium | reverse complement strand
TTTGATGAGTGCAAGCGCACACAAGGGAAAGTTCCCAACAAGCTCGGGATCCAAGAGCTTCGCTTTTTTGTATGGCAAAAAAGCCTCTGAACAGAGGCGGTCCCACACCGTGCATGTAAGGCGCGCCCGGGCTACGTCGCTACTTGCCAGAAATCGAAAAACATGGGTAAGCACTTCCGGAGGTAGCTGCCTCACTAAGGTACCCTCTTCATAACATGCTTTTTTGACTTTCAGCATATCTACTCTTGCCAACTCCTGCCGCAAGAGATGCACAGATCCCTCATGCATTTGAGCGTTTGCATACAGATCCTCTAGTTCGCTGCGGGAGGCACTCACTGTTGGCTCTAATGGAAAGAGGCTCTCTTGCTGCTTGCATTGCTGATTGAGGGCATTTAGGCCGCCTCGAATTTGCAGATGAGGATCTACTTTTTTGTGCAGATTTGTGAGAACGGTGTGAATAAAGCGAGCTTTGTTCACGTATTTGTCAGAGAGATCTGAATACTGCGACAAGTTTTGTGACAGCGTCATCATCACATTTGGAAGATGGATGTGCGCATAGGGATCTCCAAAAATTGCCAAACGACGTATAAACGCTACGACTGCACGAATGATCCAATGCTGTTTGGCAGTAAGCTGTAGCCGGTCTGTGATCCAATAATCTGCCTTGTTCTGGTCGATACCAACCTCCGAAACATACGTGTACAGACTATCCAAAGAAGCTTGAAAATCTTCGACTGTGCTAAAACGCATACATTCCTCCTATCATGCACTCCTCCTATTATGAAAATATGGCCCGTGGAATATAAAGCAGGAGCTGCTGTACGGAGACGTTAGATTCTGTCATATGGAGCGACTCTGCCACTCGATAGACCAAGATAGGGATGTCGCACAGAAGATCGCCTATGTTTTTACCAGCATTTCCAAGGGCATATATACTCACTCTTAGGCACTCCAGACAGCCTGTTGGCATGGGCACAGGTATATCTGTCATGGCAATAAAAAGCGCCTTTGCAAGAAAAGCGACAGAGACCGCGACTGAAGCAGATAATGCAAGAACAGCGATAGAAGCTTGGACAGGAATATTGATCAGAGAATAGAGCTTATGCTCAGCCCATGTCGCCAAAGTTTGATCTAGATTAAAACAGGACCTTGCTTCGGTCTCCATGTGCAGCTTGACAATCGGATCTGAGAGTGTCATCGAAGCACACTTGTTTTCATCTTGAGCAGCAGCTTCGAGCCCTAATAAAATTCTCTTTGGAATCAGCAGCACTGCCCTGAAAAGTTCATAGAAAGTAGAATAGACAAACTCGCCAGCAGTTGAAAAAGTAGCTCTGATTGAAACAGACGCTCTTTCCCTGAAAGCAGGATAGCCTGTAGAGAACTCTGGTTGCGTATTGCCTAAAGTAGCCGCATAAATGAAGACCTTCACGGCTCCCAAGGTGAGCGGCGTCACTACCATCCCAAGGACACCAACACCTACGGCAGCGATATTGACCGGCAAGCAGATGACGCATAGTGCCTTATGAGCAAACCAACTGCCTATGCGCTCATACATAGGAACTACTCGCAGCTCGTCGTCCTCATGCGAACTTCTTGCATAGCCACAAGAAAGATCTCGAGTATGCGTTCTATATTGATTTAACAAATCTATCTGTGGAAATGCAGCTGCTTGATATATCATAAGACCTCCATGAAGCATGGAAAAGATCATAGCAGGCAATGAGAAATTGTCAATTTAATACGCCTGGGAGTTGAGGTTCAAGTAACCCTTCGACAATAGATTGAAAGCGCTGACGCAAGCCATCTGCCTGCTCCTCAGTGTCGTCAGAGCTTGAAAGGAATCTAAGCAGCACGTAAAAAGACATAAAAATACAGTTTTTAGCTCCCACTTGTGAAGGAATAGAGGCATGAGTGTCTATTGGTACTGTGCCTGTACCCAAAATATGCGCCTCTAACTGGAGATATAGCTCTTTGTGAACATCAGAATTAGACCCTTGCTTATACCCTTGGATCTGCTGCCTCAGACTCTTTTCAAACAATGGCGTCATTGCATGTTGAATAAAGAGCGGCAGCTGGTCTTGTTTGAGGCTTCCCTGACGGATGCAGCTATCTGCATACTGCAAAGAGTGTGTATTAATGATAAAATAGCGATAGTCACCATCAGCATTCTTTTGAATGACAAGTAAGATAAAGTGCCCTTGCAGGCCATTGTCAGGAAGAGTAATCCAACCAGTTGGTATCGCCACACACTCTCCTGTTTTCAAATTACTCACAGAAGGAATCAGGATTTGCTCTTCTAAACACTTCTGAATTCTCTGTTGATAGCAGTTTAACTCCCCTATATGTGCAAGCTTGATTATAGAGACAAATGCTTCGCACCGTTTGACCAACCTGTAAAAACCACTGTCTATGCTATCTGTTGTTAAAAATCGGCGCAGTTCAAAAAGCAGACATAGGGGATCTGGAGCATCAAGATGTTCAAACAGAGGAGCCTGCAGATGCTCTAGTTCTGATTTGAGAAAAAGAGAAAAGTATATTTTTGTTAACTGAGCAGCAGAAATAGAGATAGGATCATCGAGAAGACGTAAGTAGAGATCGCTTATTTCTAATAACTCTTTCTTATCGATAGCCTCAGAGGAATTGGAATATTTTTGTGTAAACAAGGTGATTTTGCTATTGAGTAATGTACAGGTCGGAATGGATATATGTCGGCTTTGATTGCCTGTTTTCGGAGAGAGGCTCCACGCCCCAGCAAAAGAGATCGGATTCTTGTCCACAAAAGACGGGAGAAGAGCAGGAGAGAATAGCATCGGAGCTACAGAGCATTGAGTGCCTATTATTGCCATATATCTTTACACACTACCACTTTTCATTTTCATATGAGAACAGTACACAGGAATCTAAAAAATCACAAGAATAATTATTAACTTGATTTATTTTTGTATAATATAGATAATTGATTTTTTTACTATACACAGGAACTTAGTATATGGCCGTTAATAATAATCAAAATTTTTTTGCCGACTCAGGCTTTCAAAGTGACATTACAAACTTTTTCGAAAATGACTGCGACGATGTAAAAAAGAAACCATCATCTTCGAACTCAAAAAGCCCCTTGTATTGTTTTGAGACAGTCGAAGATTGGGAGACACTCGAAGTTGAAGAGAAGGCCAATTCAGAAACAACGTCCCCTCCATCATCACCTTTACAAAAGCTCTCTTTACGCTCGCCCTCCTCTTCTCCTAGCTCATCGCCAAAAAAACAGCCTCTTTTGCCAAATTTAAAACTCCTTGCCGGAGCTACAGTTCCAACAACATCTTATTTACATTCAACCCTTACAGCGACACTTTCGGATCACCCAAACTTTAAACAGGGAGGCTATCTCCTTACCCCTTCAAAAGCTTCTACAACTGCCGCCGAAGCTCCTTCATCAACCCGCACAGCTCCACAGATTGTTCATGATTATGCCATATTTGGAGCCTACCTCCTTGAAGATCCAATAGCCATTTAGTAGGTGATACAAAAATATCATGAAA
>CAYOTQ010000243.1:0-3543 GCA_964406915.1 uncultured bacterium | reverse complement strand
CCGTAACAGCCAGAAAGCTTACCTTACAAAATTGTCAGACAGGATCTATCTTTGTAAAAAAGACAGGATGGGCCTTTGGCACTCAAGTAGTAGAACTTTCCAAGAATAGTAAAATCACCGGTGGTATTGTTTTCGAAAGCGGTGAAGGGAAAGTGATTCTTTCTGATGGCAGCCAACTTACTGGCAAAGTAAGTGGTGGGGTAGTTGAGAAAGAATAGATGTCATCATTGATCACCCTGCAAGGACTGTCAAAGTCCTATGGTTCCAAAACGCTGTTTACGAAAATTTCATTAGGTCTCTTTCAGGGTGGTCGAGTTGGGCTTGTAGGCCCAAATGGTGCTGGAAAATCGACACTTCTTAAAATTCTTGCGGGCCTGGAGTCTGCCGATGAAGGTTCTGTTGTTCGCAGGTCTTCTTTGCGGATTGGCTACTGCAGCCAAGCGCCAGAATTTGAGGCCGTGCCTCTTGAGACCCTCCTCATGCAGCAAGTTCCTGAAGAAGATCCAAGTGTAAGTCGTACGCGAGCCCATATTCTGTTGAGTAAAGCACAATTTTCCGATTTTTTGCAGAAGGCATCAGAACTTTCCGGTGGCTGGAAAAAGAGACTGGATATTGTACGTGCGCTCATGTGCGAGCCTGATCTTCTTTTGCTTGATGAGCCGACAAATCACCTTGATATTGAGGGCATCTTGTGGCTGGAAAAGTTTTTGCGCAAAGAAAAAGCCGCCTCTCTTATCGTCAGTCATGACCGCTATTTTTTGGATAATGTGGCGACAAAAATTATTGAACTCAATAGATGCTATCCGCAAGGGGTATTTATGAGTGAAGGGAATTTGAGTCGCTTTATAGAAAATAAAGAAGCATTTTTACTCTCACAAGCGCAAGAAGCGCGTAGTCTTGCCGCCCAAGTACAAAGCGAAATCGAATGGCTCAAAAAATCTCCAAAGGCACGCACGACAAAATCGCGCTCTCGTATTGAAAATGCTCATGCAATGATGGAAGAGCTTGCCGAGATCAACGAGCGAAATAAGACGCACAAAGTAGACATTTCCTTTTCAGCATCAGAGCGCGAGACTCGCAAATTGCTCGTTGCAAAGAACATCACAAAGAGTCTAGGTGGTAAATTGCTCTTTAAGGGTATAGACCTGGTCTTATCTCCAGGGATGTGTCTTGGCATCGTTGGCAAAAATGGAACGGGAAAAACAACCCTACTCAAACTCCTTGCAGGTGAGTTGGAGCAAGATATGGGCACTATCAAGTATGCTAAAGATGTGCGTATTGTCTATTTCGATCAGCACAGGCAGGCAGTTGCTTCCGATATCCCTCTTCGAGAGGCTCTTTCACCTAATGGGGACTTTGTCTCCTACCGTGGCCAGTCCATTCATGTAAACGGCTGGGCGCGCAAATTTCTTTTTTCTCCTGATAGACTCTTGCTGCCTGTAAGTCGCCTTTCTGGAGGTGAAAAAGCACGTATTTTACTTGCAAAGCTGCTTCTTGAGCCGGCAGATATTCTCTTTTTGGATGAGCCTACCAATGATCTGGATATTCCTACGCTCCAGGTAATTGAGGAGAGCTTGCGGGAATTTGCAGGAGCTGTAGTTCTCATCTCGCATGATCGCTGCCTCATGGATAGTGTCTGCACACAAATTCTTGGCTTGGGAAGTGACAACGAGCAGCAGTTTTTTGCCGATTATAGCCAGTGGGAATCGGCCTGTATGCGAAGCGCTCCAAAGAAGGAAGAGAGTGTTGTGCGTGAAGTAGCGCCGCCTGTGGAGGCGCGTGCGAAGAAGCTTTCCTATAAGGAGCAAAAAGAGCTTGAAGGCATGGAATCGGCTATCATGGCAGCAGAAGAGAAAGTGCTGATGCTACAAAAGCAGCTGGAGGAGACGGGTGCGCCTGAGCTCTACCAACAGCTTGCAGATGGGCAAATACAACTCGAAAAGCTCTTTGAGCGTTGGGAAGTTCTTACGAAAAAGTAACTTAAATTATCTTACTGTCGTTAAAAAGACAAATACCTCTTTTAATGAGGGGTCCTTATGGATTTTTTCAATAAGTCCCTGGCTGTCTGCAACACTACTTTCTACAATTACAACTCTTGGAAGCTGCTCTCTAATTAGTGGGAAGTAGTCGTGACTCATTGCTAGTTTTTTTATCTCATACCCAAGTTTTGTGAGCTCGCTGTGTAATTCAGAAGCGTTGGAGATATTTTCTTCTACAAGTATTACTCGATGCTCTGCGGAATCAAGGAGTGTTCGCACTTCATTGAGGAGCTTTGGAACGTCGGCCGATCTGAGGGGCTTTGCCAGGTAGTGCTCAATGCCTAAAAGAAAACCTCTTTCATAATCCTCTACAATCGATAACACAAGAATTGGAATGTGCTTTGTAATCATATTATTGAGGAGTGCTGCTGCAATGTCAAATCCATCCATGCCAGGCATCACGATGTCCAAGATAATCAAATCAGGTATCTCTGATTTGGCACTCTGAATCGCTTCTATTCCATTTGAGGCAATAAGGACTCGATAGCCAGCATCTTGAAGTTCAAGCTGGAGGTATTTTGTGATGTTTGGATCATCATCGACGACAAGAATGGTATGCGCTTTCTGCGGAGCTTCAATCTTGGGAAACTGCTGTCGCAGCTTGTCTATGAGCTCTTTGACATCGATCCTCTTGGAATACATGCTCAGGGGTAAACTAATAGAAATAGTGCAGCCTTTTCCTTCTTCGCTTTCGACCCATATTTTACCGTTATGGTGCTCAATGATTTTCTTGCTGATTGTCAGGCCCAGTCCAATCCCGCTGATCTTTTCACTACTCTCCTCAGCTCCTTGCCAGAACATCTGGAAGATTTTTTTCCGGTCTTCTTGTCGAATGCCGCTTCCTGTATCCGTCACAGAAATGATAGCACTTTCGTGATCGCGAACTATGCGACATTTCACTTCGCCTTTTGTCGTAAATTTACTGGCGTTTGAAATGACATTTACCACAGCTTGAAGAAGCCTTTCTCTATTTGCCATAACATGTGGCAGCTCAGGTTCAATATCCAAGAAAAAGCTAACAGGTCTTTTTTCAAAGAGAGGTGCTGTAAGGACTGCTGCCTGATGCATGAGTTCTTCTAGATCTACAATCTCCATTCTCCATTCGTTTTTTCCTATTTCGAGTTTTGCAAGATCAAGCAAATTATTGATGAGATTGGTAAGTCTGTCGCCTTCCTGGATAAGAATTTCAAGATTTTCTTTGATTTGCGCCATGTTTTTGCACACCTTCTCCTCGTCATTTTGCACGGCTGGGAAAATCACCTCTAATAGCTTTCTCTTCATGATGCGGGTGAGTCCTAAAATTGTGGTAAGAGGAGTTCTGAGTTCATGAGAGATGGAGTGTATAAATTGATGCTTTTCTTGAGACTCCTCACTTTGACTCTCAAGCTGAGTATAGGTATAGCTGATCTCTTCTAGCAGGCGTGCATATTCCGGCGGCAGTTTTGCATCCGGGCCCAGATGTTTGCTGATCTGGCGGAGTAATGTGTGATGATACATGAGCTCA
>CAYOTQ010000242.1:0-3550 GCA_964406915.1 uncultured bacterium | reverse complement strand
CATGCGTGCTATCCTGGAGTCATTATAGCGCTCTTGGTATTCCAGCAGCTCTGCGCTGTCTCTGATGAGTTTTCTTTGCTTATTATTCCATTTATTGGAGCCTTGCTCTCTTGTCTTGTTGGAATGTATTTTTCTGATTGGCTGCAAAAGAGATTTCGGGTGTCGGCAGATGCAGCGCTTTGCTTGGTATTAGTCTCATTTTTTGCTATTGGAATTACGATCTTGAGCAGTATGCAGCTGTCCTATCCAGCTCTCTATAGGCAATTGCAAAGCTATCTTTTTGGACAGGCTGCTACCATGACAGAGGCTAGCGTATTTGTTTATGCGGCACTTAGTATTGGGGCGCTTATCATCACGATCTTGTTTTATCACCAGATCAAAGTCGTGATTTTTGACCCGCAATTTGCTCAGATTGCCGGTATCAATACCGCTCGCATTCACCTGCTCATTTTGTCCATGACAGTCATTGCGGTAGTGGCTGGAATACGCTCTGTTGGCGTCGTCTTGATGTCGGCTATGTTGATCTTTCCTGCCGCATGCGCCAGACAATGGACGGATCGTTTGATTCCTCTCCTTTGGATGGCCTCGTTATTTGGAATTGGATGTGGCTTTTTCGGGGTCTATTTGTCGCATAAATTGAGTTTGAGCACGCTGCATGAGGGCCGGATGATTTCTTTTCCAACAGGGCCCATGATTGTTCTGTGCGCAAGCGTTCTTTTTTTTATCTCTTCTCTGGTAGCTCCAAAACATGGGTTGCTTACTCGAACCTATCGCAGGATGCATTTTTTGTTTAGCTGCCAACAGGAGAATCTCTTGAAGCAACTATGGAAACAGGGTAAGCCGCTTATCGAAAGACGCGATATTCAAGCGATCTTTCAGGCACGTGCTGGTGTGATGTCTCTGCTTATATTTTCCCTCCAAAGAAAGGGATGGCTTCGAAAAGTAGGAAAAAACAGCTATCATCTCACTGCATCAGGAACATTGTGGGGAAGGAAAATTGTGCGGCTGCATCGTCTATGGGAGCTGTATCTGGTAGAGTATTGCGGCCTTGCAAAAGAGCGCGTCCATCCGAGTGCAGAAGAGATGGAACATATTTTGACGCCAGATATTGAAAAGGAGCTTTCTAGAATGTTGCATCATCCTGTGCACGATCCTCATCAACAACCGATACCACCATTATGAGTATACAAAATCCCTATTGGGGCACAAATTTTTTTGAGTTCTTCCAGGTGCTTGGGATGCGAGTATGGGAGTTTCTTTCTGGAGGCTTTCGTTCAATGGATCTTGCAGCCGATGAACTGCAGTTGCTGGTACTGGCACTCATCGCGCTTTCATGTGCTCCTGTCGGTACTTTTTTAGTGTTGAAGAGACAGACCATGCTTGTCAATTCCTTGTCTCATACCATGCTCGCAGGAATTGTGCTCGCTGTATTTGCCGAGCGTGCAATTTCAGGATCCGGAAGTGACAGCGCTTCGTTTTTCCCCTCAGATACACTTTTGATTGCCGCTGCTTTTGTTATGGCCCTTGTGACCTCATTTTTGACACAAAGCTGTGTGCGTTATTTTAAAGTTGGTGAAGATGCCAGTACCGGTATTGTCTTTACATTCTTATTTGCAGTCGGCATCATCTTGGTGTCTGCCCTTAGCAAAAATGCGCATATGGGTGTTGAGCTTGTCATGGGTAATGCCGATGCACTGCAACCATCGGATCTGACTTTTATTTGGTGGATTTGCACGGCTAATGCTGTGGGAGTATTTCTCTTTTGGCGCCCGCTGTTTATCACTACTTTTGATCCTGTCTTTGCACAGGTCAATGGGATTTCAAATACCCTTTTTAGCTACTTTCTCATGATGCTTGTGGCGGTCTCCACAGTCGGTGCATTTCGGGCAGTAGGCGTGCTCATGGTGCTTGCCTTTTTTGTCACTCCAGTATTGATTGCCAGACTCTGGACCCATCGATTGCACAAGCTGCTTGCTCTCGCCTGTTTCATTGGGGTGGCAACCGCGACTATGGCTGTAGCGCTTGCCAGGCATCTTCTGTCTGTACATTCTCTTGCCTGCTCTACTTCAGGGCTAGCTGTAAGTTGCCTTTTTGTTGTCTATTGCCTCTGTCTTCTGCCCCTTCGTTATAGAACCTGATTGAGTTATTATCATTGAGTTATTATCTTCGCTTGTTGCATACTTTTGCTTTTGTAACCATTACGAGGTCGTAGTTTTTGTGAGCCTGCTATATCTTCTTTTGGCCATTCTTGGGCTTGGGTTTTTGATTTTTATCCACGAATTAGGCCACTACTGGATGGCGCGCCGGGTAGGAATGCGTGTCGAGTCTTTCGGCATTGGATTTGGCAGACCCATCTTTAGTTTCATGCATAAAGGAGTGAAGTGGAATGTCTGTTGGCTGTTTTTCGGCGGCTATGTGAAGATTGCCGGGATGGAGAAAGAAAATGGCAAAGAGCCGGATGAAATTACAGATGGCTTTTTTGGAAAATCTCCCTACGATCGTATCAAGGTAGCTATTGCAGGGCCTCTGGCAAATCTCCTCTTTGCCTTTTTTGCCTTTGGACTCATATGGTTCACAGGCGGTCGAGAGAAAAATTATGCAGAAATTACGAATAGAGTGGGATGGATCGATCCACAGTCTGAGCTGTATCATAAAGGCGTTCGCGCAGGGGATATCATTACAAAATATGATACTGAAACTGTCAAGGGAGCAAAAGACCATTTTCATGCCGCGATGACAGGAGGTCCTGTTGTCCGTGTGCAGGGATTGCATTGGGAGAGTCGTGAGCATAAATACGTCCCTTTTGCATTCGATGTTCATCCCTACCCACATCCTCAGGCAATAGAAGCAGGAATTTTGACAACAGGGGTGCTGGCTCCTGCAAGTTTTATCTTTTATCCACGAGGAAATAATCATTCCGGAAATAGCAACCCTCTTCCGAAAGGGTCCCCATTGATAGGCAGCGGCATCATGCCCGGCGATCGTATTGTCTGGGTTGATGGAGAGCCTATTTATTCCCTGGTACAACTCAGCGCTCTGATTAATGATGGTCGAGTTCTTCTCACTGTAAAGAGGGGCAACACTCTCTTTTTACGTCGAATGAAGAGACTGCCTATTCAAGAACTGAAGCTGCCTCGAGATGTAAAGGAAGAGCTCAATGACTGGCAATGGGAAGCAAAGCTGAAAGAAAAGCGTCTCACCAACCTCTTTTTTATCCCTTATAATTTGTCATCAGACGGTGTAGTGGAGGCTCCTCTTGCCTGCTTAGACAAAGAAAAAGAGCCTATTCAAGAGGAATCTTTGCAGCCAGGCGATCAGATTGTAGCTGTTGATGGAACTTTAGTCTCTTCAAGCTACCAAATTTTTGCAGCTATTCAGACACATAAGCTTTTGATTGTTGTAGAGAGGAAGGATCCTTCTGCCTTTACCCATGAGCTTGCAGCTGCAAATCACTATTTTGACGACAGCATTCATGGAAGTGATCTTACAGATATTGTCAGCACGATTGGATCTGAGCATATTGTGCGCCGAAAAGGCGACCTCATTCTTT
>CAYOTQ010000241.1:0-3558 GCA_964406915.1 uncultured bacterium | reverse complement strand
ATCACAGATCCTCTTCGTACAAAAGAACGGTAAACTCTGCCTCCCAGGTGGATCTCTAAAAAATATCTATCATGAGCGTAAAAAAGATCCTAAACACGATGTAAAAAACATCTCCACAGAACTAGCTGGTAAAATCAATGCGCAGCTACTCTGGGAAAAAACGTTTGGCGACTCTGAAAAAGAGATCAAAAAGAGCCTTCAGAGCGACACAAAAATCTTCTCTGTAGGGCGCAATCACGATAAAATTTTCTTTCTGAAAGATAAGAGTGTCCAAGCAGACAATGCCCAGTTTCAAGCCGTTTTCAACGCAGCAAAAGGCCAAGCTTCAGCAAAAGAAAAGGAGGCGTGCGCCCAGCAGGTAGTCGTTGTCAACAATGCGGATTTGAAAAAAAATATCGAAGATAAGAAGTTCCTCTATCACAACATGCAACTTTCTTCAGAAGCTCGTCACGCTCTGAAAAAAGCGATAGATAAAAAACTCATCTAACATTTGTGGGAGTGGCTGCAACCGGCCACTCCTTTTGCTTTTGACACGAAACTGTGTATGGAAATTCTTGGCTATGGCATAAACAACCTCTTTATTGTTTGGAGTTTGTCATGTCCCATACCCTCTCTTTGAGTCCATTGCAAAAAGCACGTCTGGAATTTCACCCTCAACTACCAACCTGTCTTGAAGATATTGCCTCTCTTACTCTTGCTGAATCACACTCTCTTGTCATTCCAGATAGCCTGAAATCCCTCTTTCCACATCTGAGCCAAGCAAAAGCTCTCTCTCTCTCCAGACAAAAAACCTCGTATTCCCCTCTCAAAGTAGGCGTTGTACTTTCTGGGGGGCAGGCTCCAGGCGGTCACAATGTGATTGCCGGCATCTTTGATGCCCTGCAAAAGTTCAATCCAAAGAGCACACTCATCGGCTTTCTGGATGGACCTGCAGGTATTGTGAAAAAGAAATCAATTGAAATTTCTCGAGAGTATCTGGCCAATTTCAGAAATCAGGGAGGCTTTGACATCATTGGCTCAGGCCGCACAAAAATAGAGACAAAAGAGCAGTTTGCAGCAGCTCTTGCAACCTGCACGAGCCTCGGCCTCGATGGCCTGATCATCATCGGAGGTGATGACTCAAACACCAATGCCGCGCTGCTGGCTGAATATTTCCTTGCCAATGGCTGCAAGACACAACTTGCAGGCGTACCCAAAACGATTGATGGGGATCTCCAGAGCGAGGCGATCGAAATATCCTTTGGCTTCGACACTGCGTGCAAAACATATGCAGAGACAATTGGAAATATCGCCCGCGATGCCATTTCCGCAAAAAAATACTACTATTTTATCAAGCTTATGGGCCGCTCAGCCTCTCATATTACACTCGAATGTGCCTTGCAGACTCAGCCAAATCTAGCCTTCATAGGAGAAGAAATTCAGGCCAATGGCTGGACCCTTGCTGATGTCGCTGCACAAATTGCCACGCTTGTCGAAGAGCGCTCTCGCAGCAATAAGCAATATGGCGTCATCTTAATCCCAGAGGGCATCATCGAATTCATGCCTGATGTAAAAGCACTCATCAGCCACCTCAACCAGCTACTTGCCTCCTCTGGAACTGTATGCAAAGACCTAGATAACCTTGAAAGTGCTGATGAAAAAATTGCCTATATCTGTAAGCTGTTACCACGGCCGTTGCAGGCAACTTTTACAAGCCTCTCGCCAGAAATTCAGCTCCAATTGCTTCTAGATCGCGACCCTCATGGCAATGTACAGGTGTCAAAGATAGAGACAGAGAGGCTGCTCATCTATCTGACAAGCCAACTGCTTAAAACAACGAAAACGCCTTTTTCTGCCCAGCCAATTTTCTGCGGTTATGAAGGAAGATCGTGCCTGCCAAGCAACTTCGATTGCAACTACTGCTATGCCCTTGGCCAGCTTGCGGCACTCGCTTGCGCACAAAAACGCACAGGATATATCGTCTCCTTCACGCAGCTGAGTAAAGCAGCGGCAGAATGGCAGCCCGCTATCTCCTCTCTTGTCTCGATGCTACATATGGAAGAGCGTGATGGCAAACAAAAGCCTGTTATCCAAAAAGCACTAGTCGATCTAAAAGCAAAGGCCTTTGCCTCTTTTGCCGCCAAAAGACATGAGTGGCGCCTTGAAGATCGCTACTGCCAGCCAGGACCTATTCAATTTTTTGGCCCGTCTCTTTTGACAGATGCTGTTCCATTAATTTTGAACGGCAGGTAATACCAGACGCTGTACGCGCCTCCATACTCTTTCAAATACACGGCAAAGAGCCCCATTAGCCACCACATTACTTGCGGTCACGATGGGGTCGAGAATCACATTCAGCGCCAAAATGATGGCAATCATCTCGGGAGTAAATTGCAGATAGGTCTCATAAATAGGCAGCATCACAAAAATCGCGCCCCCTATCACAGCAGCCGTTGAAAAACGAGCCAGGGTAAACATAGCGCTAAAGGTCAGCCACATTCCAACATCAGGCACTACACCATAGAAATGAAAATAGGTCATAAAGCAAAGAAAGGCATTTGTAATGCAATCGCCAATCTGCTGAATATTAGTCGTAGCAGGAATTACCGCTTGCGCCAGCTCTGGATCGCGTAAATTTTTTGCACAGCCCTGGATTGTCCACGGCATGGTAGAGAGGCTAGAGGCAGAAGTGAGTGCCACAAGCCCCGCAGGAAGCAAATGTGTAATGTGCGAAGCTAAAAGTTGCAGATAAGGGAAGACGCCTGCGACAAAGAGCATGAAGATATACAGGCCTAATATGCCAACAAGCCAAACGACAAGAATGCTATGCTGCATGAAGACAGAGCTGAGCAGCTTTGTCTCATACATGTAGGTAGCAAAACCCAGAACAAAGAGAGGAATCAGGCGAGCAAAAACTTTGACCATCAACGCTTCAGCTATCGATTTGCCCTTGGAGATCAGCTGTGTCACACGAGGCTGCTGCCAGAGCGCCCCGATTGTGCCTAAGAGCACCCCTAACAGGCATCCCTTATCTGCAGACCACCAGGCAGGCCTGGTAAATGGAAGCTGCCAGAGAGAGCCAAAATCTGCAGAAATTGGCGATGCGGTAAGCGTGGGAATATAGTCTGCAGCGATATGCCCCCATCCGAAGGCGTACCAGACGCTTGCAAAATTGGAGCACCCTTCAAAAATGAGAATCGTGATCAAAAAAAGAGGTGCTTTTTGCTTAAATGAGAGCACCGTATAAGCAAGAAAAAAGCAGACAGTAAGCGGCATTAGCCACATGAGCAGATCTTTTATCAACAGTGCGGCTGTATAACATCCGCTCCAGACCTGCTTGGGCACATAATCTGCCAAGCACATGTAAAGAGCGAGCAAGAGAACGGTTTGAACACTACTTTGCTTGAGCCAACGCCACATAACAGTTGCACCTCTTTAATTTGGACCTCTTTAAACCCAAGTGACCAATTTAGAGGATTGCTCAAACAATGTCAAATCTCTTTGACAACAACCGTTGAGAGTGGTGGCACAACAATCGTATAGGTGTAGGTGCCGGCATCTGCATCATCATGAATCTGT
>CAYOTQ010000240.1:0-3558 GCA_964406915.1 uncultured bacterium | reverse complement strand
TTGGTAAGCTCGCGCTGGCAATCTTGTACAGAAAGCGAGGTATTGCCGACATATGAACGCAAAATCCATGAGGGCTCTTTTTCATAGTAGAGCCAGGCAAGGGTAGAGCCTATAGCGAAGCAGTCTGTCGCGTAGTATTTTGCGTCTCTCATACTCTTCATGTCCAGGCCCTCCGGAGCGGTGTATCTGCGCGTGGCATGAGCTATATTGCCATTCAGGTTTTTTGCACTTGCGGCTCTTCCAAGGTCGGCGACAACGGCAGCTACTTTGCGATGACCTGGCCGTCCTTTGCCAATCTGTACAAGAAAGTTTTTGGCTGCAAGGTCGCGATGTACGATTCCTTTGGCGTGCATGGTAGCAAGACCTCTTAACATATCTTGCGCAATTTTCACTTTTTCTCGAAACGTGAGCTTTATCTGTTTTTCAAGAAGGTTTTGAAGTGCGCCTGGTCGATATCTTTTGGAGTAAAGAGAGGTAATTGTCTTGCCTCCCTTTTTGTGCGTGCAGGAACCGTGTATCTGAAACATGCCAGGGCGATTGCCTAAGCGATGAGACATGCGTCTTTCAGTTTCCATTGGCAGACGCTGGGTGGCGCAGGCCACAGTAGATGAGTGCTTTTTGTTGTATTTCAGAGCTTTGAGTACCGTCTTTTTCGCTCCTTCGCCAATATAAGCCCAGCGTTGATTGTCAAATCGAAGAAAGCGTCTGCCGGTTTTGCGGTCCACTTCAATGCTGTTTTTCAGACCACTTTTTTTTCGGCTGATGTGATATTGCTTTTTACGCACATATTTAGGCACCTGTGTTTCCATAAAGAATGCCGCTTGTAGAAAATGGCGGCGTTTCATCGGAATGTTTTTCTTGTCTCGTGCAAAGTTTTGTGTGGCAATGACAGCGTTTGCGAGTTTTTTTGAGTGCGTGCTTTTGGCAATGCTTTTGAGTTCATGAAGCGTTGTTTTGTTGCCAAGCTTATTGCGCATGTATTTGCCAAGATGGTCATAATCATGTTGTTTGAGGGCGCGCTTTACATGTTTTTTTACAGGCTTGGATACATCCTTGGCCAGAGCCGCGGAAGCTGGCGCAAGAAGTAAAATGCTCAGCAGCACAGTCGCCACCTCGGAGAAAGAGAAGTTTTTAATTTTGGTGGTGTATGTGTGAAACATAAGGCTCTACCTGTGGTTTAAAATTTTTGCTTAACATTAGGAGTGGTTTTTGTCAACATTTGAGGCTGGACAGTGTTGAAAGAAAGTAGAAAAGAATAAATATTGTGTATACAATCTCATCATTAATTTAATAGGTTGTTATGTCTATAGAAAGCAGATATCTTGATTTTGATCATTATAAGTCAAATTTTCACACAAAAAAGATTATTGATGAAAAGGGGATTGATGGCCTTATTGAGTATTTAAATGAGGAGCAGGCCTACGAGGTGGCGACTGTAGCGGCAACATGGGGGTTGGGAAAAGAGTCTCCATTTGCAGGTCAGTTGGGACATCACGTGTGCATCAAGCTTCCCGGCAAGCGGGTCTGTGAGTGGAGTGTGAATGGTGAGACAAAATATGATGAGAAAAATTCTCAAGTAGAAGTGCGCTTCGCTCCCGGGCGAGTCATAGAAGATATCTGGAGAAAGCATCAAGAGCTCGGTCCTAAATACAACAGCTGGGAAGGTGCAGAAGGCTTTTTAAGTTACAGACCATTTAAGAGAGACTGCTTTTCTTATGTGCAGCGACTGCTTACTGAGACAGGTGAGCCTTCCCATAGACTTATCCGAATAGAAGAGGGCGCCTTGTCTACAGTGGTGAGAAAATTAGTGGATATCCTGCCCTTCTAACAATGTGCGGTATTTCCAAAGCAGACGAGAGCAGTGCTCTTCCTGGAGGGTCATAGGATCTACCCACAGAGACTCTAATTCTGTTTGCCCTTCATTTATGGGCCGGCAGCCATCTATTCGATAGATCATGCCAATCTGATAAAAGATTGCGGCTTTGTGCGGCTGGAGGATGTCAACAGTAGTGGTCAAATTGTCTATTAGATGACATCTATCAAAGACCATAGAGACTTCTTCTGTGAGCTCTCGGCGTAGAGCCTGTTCGACGGTCTCGCCAAATTCAATGCCTCCTCCTGGAAAATCTAACTTTCCGGCATAAGGACCCTTTTGTTGCCGGATCAACAGCATCTTTCTTTGGTTCATGATGACGCCATATACCCCAATGCGGGTGATTTGCTGAGGAGACTCTAAAGAGACTGCAGGTTTTAAGCTCTTTTTCAAATAGTAAAAAGTTGTATTGTTGGCATAGCCGCTTCGACAAAACTCAACACAAAAGCCAAATTTTTTGTAGAAATCGGGAGCTTGGAAGTTCATCGTTTCGACAAAGGCAAACTGGCAGCCTCTTTGCTCGCCAAACGTAAGCGCGTGATGCATCAATTGACGGGCAAGTCCTTGGCCGCGATACTTTTTTTCTACAAAAAGATATTTGATGTGCAGCTGTCCCCAGAATGGCTGTACGACGATAGCTCCTGCAAAGTGTGTTCCATCAAAAATCTCAAATGAAATGGGTGCTTCGGCAAGGCCATTGATGCCGGTGGCTTCGATTGCTTGCTGTCCAAAGCCATCAAAAATTTTCTTCTTTAGCTCATCAGTGAGCGTGCCTTGTGAGATATGAAGCTTCATACATTCATGTAACATGATAATTTTTTGATAAATCGGGAAAAATGTGGGTCTGTACGTGGATAGGGCAGTGCATCCATATGAAACCAACGAATATCAGTAAACTCATTGCATCAATTGTGTTGTAAATGTCTTGCTGTAGTGTGATCATACGCACTTTACCTTTGGCGTGATGCCGTAGGACAAATAGATACACTCATTTCCTCCTGGAATAAGCGGCAGCTCAAGAGCGTCGTACAAAGAGAGCCAACGATACTCTGAATGTTCTTTGGGATCTATAGTGACTGCGTGCGGTAAGCGAGAAAGAGAACTCTCAAACATGTGATAGACGAAATCTACTTTCCGGTAGCGAATGAAGACTGTATGTAGCGGCTGTAGCAGATCTATGCTAAGATCGATGTCTGTTTCCTCTTTTACTTCCCGAACAGCGGCTTTGATCGCACTTTCGTCTTTTTCTATTTTGCCGCCTGGAATGTCCCATGTGCTTGCATCTGTACTCGATGGCTGCCTTCTTAAAAAAAGGAAAAGACCTTGTACGTTGATAAAACAGGCTGCCACTTCCACTTTAGGATTGAACTGCTCTGGAGGTTCTTGAAAGACAAACTGTGGTGCGAAAGGGTATGTCATGAAGGGCCTCTTTAGTTTAGTAATAGATTGTACATCCACGTTGTGCTAATTCACAAAACCAATTTGGTATTGAGAGCTGTTTATTCAGTCTTACATCGAGCTTTTCCAGATACGGTAGCTGCAGAATATTTTTTGGCAGGCAAGTGAGCCTGTTGTCTCTTATGTCTAGATGACGAAGTGTTTGCAGAAAGCCTATTGTGTCTGGTAGAGAAGTGAGCTGGTTGCCTCGAAGGTTAAGCGAAGAAAGGTTATGTAAGTTTCCGATC
>CAYOTQ010000239.1:0-3567 GCA_964406915.1 uncultured bacterium | reverse complement strand
AGAGACTTGCTCACAGCCAAACGGCGTCAAGAGAGGTTTGTCCCATCTCCGGCAGGTCTTATTGATCTGACAGAAGATAGATTCCAATGGCTTGACACTCTCAGAGAGCGAAAAGGATCAAAAAATGCATGGCAGCTGCTGCCTGCTGATTTTTTACGCCTACAAGCCTACGATACCATTCATGTAGAGGGACGTAGTCAAGGATCCTTTAAGCAGATGCTTGAACTGCTGCTTGCACAAACGGCTGTAGAGCCGCCGATGCTAACGTCTTTGAATTGCACGCTAAGGCCATATCAGCAGCATGGTGTTGAGTGGCTCTGGTTTTTGTACCTGCATCAGCTGTCAGGGCTTTTGTGCGATGATATGGGCGTTGGAAAGACGCATCAGGTTATGGGTTTGATAGATGCTATCGTCTATTTTCAAAAGCAGCATGGCCATGCAAGTCTATTTCTTGTCGTCTGTCCTACAAGTCTTATGTACCATTGGCAAGACAAGCTCCATCGCTTTTTGCCGACGATGCGAGTAAAGTCCTATGTGGGGCTAGGAAGGTCCCTAGACGATGTGGCGGGCAATTATGATGTTGTCATCACTACTTACGGCATTTTGCGCAATGAAAGCCAAAAGCTGAAAAAGCTCTATTTTGAAGCAGCATTTTTTGACGAACTCCAGATTGCTAAAAACCATGTAAGCCAAATTCATCAGGCACTGCTCAATATTCAGGCCAAAATGAAGGTGGGAGTGACTGGTACCCCTATTGAGAATCAGCTACGTGAACTCAAAGCCCTCTTTGATATTATTTTGCCTGGATATATGCCGGCAGACAGTGACTTTCGCGAGTTTTTTGTCAGGCCTATCGAAAAAGCAGAAAGGCCAGAGCGCCGCAAGCTCCTTGCACGTTTTGTAAAGCCCTTTGTCCTTAGACGTCGCAAGGTAGATGTATTGCCAGATCTTCCAGAAAAAACAGAAGAGCTCTGCTATGTTGATCTTCTAGGAGAGCAGAAAAACTTATATCGATCTGTGGCCTCTATGCAAGCCACGCCACTCATCCAGCAGCTGAGAGATGAGGCGCTTCCAATTCCCTATATGCATATTTTTGCCCTGCTCTCTTCCCTCAAACAGATTTGCAACCACCCAGCAGTCTATTTGAAGGATATTGAAAATTTTGAGCGTTATGAATCTGGTAAGTGGGAAGCCTTTGTGGAGCTGCTTGAAGAAGCCCAAGAGAGTCAACAAAAGATAGTTGTCTTTTCTCAGTATCTTGGCATGCTCGATATTATGGAGCTCTTCTTAAAGAAAGCCAAAATTGGGTATGCGCAAATTCGTGGGCAGACGAAAAATCGAGGCGATGAGGTAGGGCGTTTCCAGGGCGATCCAGACTGTCTTGTCTTCCTGGGGTCGCTGCAGGCAGCCGGACTTGGTATCGACCTTACGGCAGCATCCGTGGTGATTCACTACGATCGTTGGTGGAATGCAGCTCGTGAAGATCAAGCCACAGATCGTGTACATAGACTTGGCCAGACACGAGGTGTGCAACTATTTAAACTCTTGACAAAAGGTACTATTGAAGAAACAATCGATCGTATGATAGTAAAAAAAGCAGGCTTGCTTGAGGATGTTGTCACATTTGATGACCATCGCATCGTCAAGCGTCTGACACGACAGGAAATCATCTCTTTGCTTGAAGGACTTCCTGAAGAATAAACAAAAGGGGAGGAAAATGCCATGTCATTTGGAGATTTGTGGAATACCCTGGCAAGAGTGTGCATGGGAGGCGGTGCTTCGCCTGTTGTCAATCAGCTGACAGTGCATGAACGCGAAAAAATGAATAAGCAGCAAGCCTTGTCGGTAGCTGCTAAAGAAATGGACCGACTTTTTCCAGAGAGGGGGTATTTTGAGAAACTCCCCACGCTACTTCAGAAATTTTTTGATCTGCATGCATCTCAATACCCGGTTGATGTATGCTCCTGGCCTCTGTCTCCAAAAGTGCTTGAGCATCTTCGTCTTATTGATCGTTTTGCAGAATTGCTGTGCAAAAAAAATATAGAAGCATTACGCCAGGAGGCAAAACAAGCCTTTGATCAAGATGTTTTGCCATTAGAGGTTTTGTACAAATGTGTCGGACATGTCGTTGATGTGGAGAGTTTTTGTCCAAATGAGCTTGAGAATAAGCTCAAAACCTATCTTGCGCAAGTAAATGCTTCTTGCAGCATTTGCGCTGATGACTTTACAAAAGAAGAACTTGTTGCAAAAAAGGTATTTCGTACCGCGGTTTGCAAGCATTTCTACCATCATCATTGTGTAGAGTCTTGGTTCAAAGCACGTAAACCTTGTCCAATGTGCCGGCATGATGTTGACTGGTCCAGTGCGTTTCCAATGTGGCAGACCTACTTAAAAGTCGTAGAATCAAAGATCTTGGAGCACTTTTCTCCTTCTCAGAAAGAAGAGATCCAGTTGGTGGACGATGAAGAGGATGCCTCAATGGATTGGTACACCCCTCTAGCACAAAAACAGTGCGTGGTGCATCGCAGATGCCAGGGAGTGACCTATTTTAATTATCCTCATCAACATCTTGAGCCGCCTCTGCTGCCGCCTGTTGCAAGTACGTAAGATCGCGATCATCCGATCCTGAGGGTTTGCTACGACCGCGCTGTTTTTCTCGACGTTCCTTAAGCGGTGTTTTGGCTTTGAGTTGGAAGATAATAGGTACCCCTACAAAACCATACAGTTCGCGTAGGCAGTTGATAAGGTATTTTTTGTAGCTTGCTTCCATCAAGGTAGGGGAGTTGACAAAGAGTACAAAGTGAGGAGGCGCGATGCCTACTTGTGCCATGTAGTAAATACGTAGTCGCTTGCCGCCAATGACGGAAGGATGAGTGTGCTGCATGGCAGCCATGAGGAATTTGTTGAGAGATCCTGTCGTGATTCGCTGGTGCATAGCGGCTGTTACCCGTTGGATCTCAGGATATATTTTCTCTACATTTCTTCCAGTCTTTGCCGATATACAGAGCCGTGGGCAGTGCTTGAGAAAGGGGACTTCCTGTTCGATGACTTTGAGTGCATGTTCCATGCGAAACCCATGAGCCTCATCCCACTTATTACAAAGAACAATACAGCCTTTTTTTGCCTCTTCGATGGCACTCGCAATTCTTTTTTCTTCAGTCGTGATGCCTTGGAGGGCATCGATGACGAGTAGGCATATGTCGGCGCGTTCGATAGCTCGGTTGGTGCGGATATGGGCAAATTTTTCGACTACATCGCGCTCTTTATGAGTACGTCTGATGCCGGCAGTGTCAATAAATGTATAGACTGTATCCCCGACGCTGATGGTGCTGTCAATGCTGTCCCGAGTAGTACCAGCTACGGGACTGACGATCGAGCGCTCTTCTCCTATGAGGCGGTTGAGGAGCGTGGACTTGCCAACATTCGCACGGCCAATGATGGCCACTTTTAAAGAAGCAATCTCTTCTACCTCTTCTTGCGGCACTGGGCAGTCCTGGAGAGCTGTTTGAATCAATTCGGCGATTTGAAAGCCGTGAGTTGCAGAAACTGCTACCATCGATTCAATGC
>CAYOTQ010000238.1:0-3571 GCA_964406915.1 uncultured bacterium | reverse complement strand
AGATCTAGAAATAATTTCTGCGAAGAGGAATCGAAGCCATTGGTGCTGTGCAGCCACCAAGCCCCTTCTTGCCCCTTTATGCGCAATAATAAGGATGTGAACTTCACCTGAGCAAAAATAATCCCAAAAATCGATGAATATTAATTCGAAGACAGTCTCTTTGCTAAGCTGAAAATTTAAAAAGCTTAACAATTTGTGTTAACTGCAATGTGCAAAAGTGTCACCTATGTGGATGAACTAACTGTTACCCATGTCGCCGGTCGGACCTCGTTGGCCTTTGCGCTCTCTACGCTACCAGGGCTTTTTTAAAGCCAAAAACTAATTACAACCCATCCATCGTGAGGCTACAGCGCACTCTTGAATTTTCCCATACTAGGGATCTTTCTAGGGATCTTTGGTAGGCTCCGCTGTCTTCCAGGGAAGGCAAGAAGCAAGCTTCTGATACACGACCCAATCCTCGGGAGAAACCTCTTCTTTATCTTCAGTCAAAGGAGCCTGAGTTACCGCATTTTTTCCCTCATGAGCCCAAAAAAATCGTATTTGCCCAGGATACTTCTCAAGGAGTTTATTATAAATTTGAACAACAGGCTCTTCCGAGTATATTGCGCCACGATGATCTCCTATAACAACACAGCCTCCTTTTTGTAAGTATCTTTCCATATACGCTTCTAAATTGTTATTGATTTCTGTCCACCCTTCTTGTGGGAGACCACATAAAAATTGGGAAACGGAATACTTGGAAAGATCAGAGCAAGCTTCCAGAGCCGCTTCTCTGTTATTTTCTGGAACCTCAGCATTAATATAAGCTTCCCGGCAACTGATCATACCCTGAGCGTCTTCTATTTTCCAACCAGGTAGCTCAAATAGAAGATGCTGCACTTGCATTCCCTTCGAAAGAGCATCAAAAATAAAGCCTGGGTAAACTTGTTCAGTGGCGCTACCTGCCCCGGCGCAAAGGTAGAGGAAACTATTTTCTGTGGGTGGACAATCGTTAGCTTTAAGAAAAAGGTCGAGTCTTTCCTTTTCTTTGTTCCTCACTGTCATGAAAGCCGTCATATCACCTGTTTTACCATAATCTGGAGCAGAAGCCTTGAGCTTGTCGCTAATCGCAGTGAAAAATCCCTCCTCTCCTTTTTGCACACCTTGTTGGGTCAGGGGTCCGGCCGAAGATGTAGGCAAGGTCCTGCCAATTGTGTTTTGTGAGAGACTATTGATTTTCTCCATTGTAATATTATCAATCACTTTTCCCGATGTGAATATGCTTTTTCCTTTGATGGTATTGTAGCTATTTAGGATTTGAACAAATTCATGATTATAAATCTTTTTTTCCTCGATTACCTAAGCTATATCTTTAAAAATTAGGCTAACCCCTCTAGCAAAAATAACTTTGCATTTCTGTAAAAAGCTCAATGAGCCCCAATTACAGGAAACAATTGTCTTTGACCCATCAGGTTTTGTTATCACGGCAAGTCGAACTTTAGAGGTCTTATGATCACTTACATAACGGTCGATGGCCCCTAGGTCTTGGTCTTTATTTGCCCAACTCAAGAGACTGTTATTATATTCATTCATAAATAATCCTCTTATTTCTATTAGATATTGTAAAAATCTACCTCTTCTTGGTTTTGAAGTAAATCATAAAAATTATTGCATCAATTTATTTTTACACATATAACCATTGCTCTATTATTGTCAGTAAAAAGGAATAGGGAGCCTTTTGCAACAGATCTTCCACATTCCAACAGATCTTCCACACAAAATCGACTTCATAACTCTCTGTACTGGACAATTTTTTTTCAACAGATGACAAAAAAAGTCCGCAAATATGTCCATAATCTGGCATAGTGCTTCTAGAAACGACTCAAAGAGGCATTATGGGGCACATATGCGAACTCCAAACCGTTTTAGAACAATATTTCGATTGGAACAAGGCGAGATTAGCAGTATTGGCAAATTTACTGGCCGGGCTATTCATGGTCAAGACTGTGAATTTGTCAGATCTGGCAGTTGCTTTGTATAGCAGCGTAAAAATATCTTCAAATTACAAAAGAATACAAAGATTTTTTACTTGGCTAATTTCCGTGGACATCTACGAGCAGTTGGTTATGAACTTTGTCATTTCCATTTGAAAGGCTTCTGTCATGGAGCCGCTCATATGTAGGCTTTTTAGAGCTGAAGCGGGGTTCGTGTTCTTTTATAGACTGTCCTAAATGTACTCAGAGTACAGTAGAGTTAAACAGAATCAAGTTTCTCTTGCAAGAGATTCTGGACAAGAGATTCTGGAATGGAGGCTTTCCCGTTGTCTTGACATAGCGAAACCTTATTCTTTAGCGCCTCGAAAGACGACAAATTGTATGCAGACTGCCTTACGATGGCATGGGATAAATGGAGAGCGATTTCTTGCTTCTGCAATCTCTTTTATGCCCTGGCACATGCCCGCTATGTCTGAATACTCATAACTGCCAGAATTTGAATCCACGATTACGCATTTACCTTGCTTTGTATCTACAAAGTAATCCATGACATGAACGCTTGTGCCTCTACCATGGCCGGTGCATAATTGGATTGTGCCAGAACATTTCACGTAGGAAGCGAGCTGGTTGCACAAAATTGTAGGCGCTGACTCTGTAATATCGACAAACTCCTGCTCCTGTTTATCAGGAAAAAGACGTGATTGAATGTCATGATCAATTTCACTACCTGGTCGACTAAGTTCTTTATCGTGCTGGTAGATCTCGTACCGTAATATAAGGAACATTTGTCTGACAAACACAGATTCTATTTTCTGTACCAACAGTTCCTCCATACTAGCTACAGAAAGGCGAGTAAAGAGATGGCTATTTTCAAGCAGAATGGCTGTTTGCCCATGGCATGTCCCGTTTTTGAGTAGACGCATCATTTGCTGGAATGCATTTTCCCGTCCGTGATGTAGTTTGAAATACTCCTCCTGTAATTTTGTTAATCTGTCTTGTAAAGTTTTCTTTTCGATTTGATTAAACCCAGTGAGAGCATGGTTTTCCAAAAATTTGTCAGCATTGAACAAAATGCGAAAAGCATCTTCTGCAATGGACTTGAAGTTTGGATTATATGCCAGAGTATTTCCATGGCCGTGAGACACACGATGACTATTCAGGCGGCAAGATGAGAGAATTTTCCAATGCATAGCTTCTCCCCATTGCATGAGTTGGTAGAAAGCGTATGTAATTTTTTCACAGGCACGTGAATACAGGATGGATGGCTGTATATTATTCCAAAAATTTACTGCTGCTTGGTTTAACGGAAAGAACGAAGGAAGCATGCTTTCTCCTAATATATAAAAAATACTTTAACACGTGTGGCAGCTTAAAGTCAAGCACTGTCTACGCGTCTCTCTTGTGTTAAGTGCTTGTATAAGCCAAGGGCCATTTACAAAACGTTTGTTTATTTTGAATATACTGTGCCTTTATGGCACATCAAAATCATGGAAAATTCGTAACAACAAAATAACTCATGCATGAGATACATTGTGACGGATTTGAATTTAGGTGGTATTGGAAAGCTTGCATGCAAGAGACTAGCTGAGGTGGTAAGG
>CAYOTQ010000237.1:0-3571 GCA_964406915.1 uncultured bacterium | reverse complement strand
ACAGTAGCCCAGCTCTCTACTGAATGTCAAAAGGCAGATTTTTCTATTCCAACAGACGGTGATGAGCAACACAAACTGCATGCCTTTGCCTATGGAATGAGTCTTGCACAATCGAAAACAAAGACCGAACAGCAACAAGGAAAACAGCTTTCTGACAACGTGGGTAAGCTTACGCTCTTTCAACAATACTTACTCTATGATATTGCAGCCTCAGGCAGGGTCACCGGATCGACGAAAGTGACTCCCACATTAAAAGAGAACCTTGGCAAGCAAGCAAAAGCAAAGAAAGATTCTGATGAATATCGACAACTCAAAGAATTTTTCACCGTTGAATCAAGCAGAGACGAACATCCGGCTTACAAAAAATTCTTTGCAGAATGCTTAAAGCTCATTTCATAAAGAGATTGAGTCTTTTCTCAACCTAAACCAAGAGCAGGCCTGCATTATATGCAAGCCTGCTCTTCATTCGTTATCAACATCAGAATGACAAATAGACCTCTCTAGTTGCCCATCTTACAAGGGCATACAACCGTTTATTGCTTAGTTAACACGTTTGAGATCAACTAAAGGAATGAGAGCTGCCAGCTTGCGCGTGGTCATCACTGCCGGATCTTTGACCTCTTGCATCTGTTGCAACTTTCTAGAAAGCTCTTGCGTTGCTGCCAGCTGCATAGACAAAAATTTTTGCTGCTCCCCTAGAGAATTGCAATTAAAGATTTTTCCCTGAGACCCTTCTCCAAACCTCTCCAATACAGGCAGCAATTCTCTTTTTGCCTTGGCGATTTTTTCATCGGAAATAGCCGCCGTTTGCGCTCTGATGGCTTCTTCTTGTCTTCTATAGCCCTGTACTCGATCCTGATAACCCTCTTGTTTCATCCTAATTTCTTCTTGAATCTTGCTTTCCAGTGCTAAGTAGCCGTCTATTTGTCTCATCTCTTGTACAGTTGAAAATAGAGAAGTTACTTTTTTGACATTCTCCATGAATGCCTTGTGCTCTTTTACATAGTCAAACTTTTTTGCCCACAACACCTCTTTATGTTCTTCAACCGCCTCTTCTAGATCTTTTGTCGCTGCATCGACTTGCTTTGCAACCTCCACTCTAGACTTCATGCTTTGCATGGAAGAGGTAATATGGGAAGATATTTTCGTAATTTTTTCTATAGAGGGACGCAGCTCTCTCATCCTTCTGGCATAGGTAGAGAGATCTTTTTCGATAATCGTATTTAGTTGAATAGCTGCCTCGAGCGGTGTCATTTTCCCTTGTGCCACATCATTGAGAAAGTCGCTTGCGTCTCTTCTGGTAGAAAACTCAACAAGATCATCTATTCGGTTCAAATGAGACGAGGTCACAATGGTATGATTATGCATTAAGAAGAGGAGCGATTTTTCCCCAAGCAGCGATTTTTGCCCTTTAAATTTTTCGAATAATTTTTGACAAAGCTGCTCAATGTTACCACTATCTTTCTGTGCCTCGCCAATGAAAAGGTCGATCTCATCTTTTGTAACTCCAATGGAAAGGAGGAGCAAGACGGTATCGTCAATATTTTTGCCTTCATTTACGAAAGCTTTTGTCGCCTGGGCGATTTTTTTTGGCAGCTCCTGGAACAGAGAATCGTTAGTAGAAGCAAAAAGAGCGTGATGGCACGCTTCTGTATTTGTCTCCAATTTTCCCTGATTGATTTGCATGGAGGCGCCTGTCCATTGAATGTTACCCGCTGGCGCACTGCGATAGTAAGCGGTACAGAGTTGATAGAAAAGTAAAATACGAGCTTCGACATGTTTGGCAACCGTCTCTTCTAAGGCAATAGAGGTTGGCGCTGATAGCTTGTTAAAATCTTCTATTTCCTTCAGCAACCTCTCAAGGTAGTCAATCTCTGACAAATCAGCCGTTCTCTTCTTTTCAAACAAATCCGAACAGAGCGTGATGACTTTTCTATTGAGGCTCCAACCCTCTTTGAATGACACAGACTTTGTCTTGATTGAGCAGCCATCAAAGTATTTTTCAATAAATTGCTTGTAAGTTGTCTCTTTCTTGAGAGATTCAAGCGCTTTTTCGGTAAACGAAAGCGGTTTTGCTGGTTTTTCGACTTTTTCTTCTTCTTTAACAACCTTTTTTCTTAAATTTATTTTACTGAGATCGAGAGGTGGCTTTGTTGTGCTTGGCGTTTTTAAAGTCTCTTGAGACGTAGTGCCTACTTTCTTTTCCGCCGACTTTTTTACTTGCTCTTTTGCAGTAGATGTCTTGGCAGTACTTTTGGAAACATTATTTGAAGAAGGAACTTTTGCACTTGGACCTATAGTCATACTCACTCCTTGCCGCCTGGCCTTGCTTTGTGATCATAGAGCCCGACAAATCCTTGCTTTGTAGCGCCATATTTTGCTGCGTCAACCACAGCTGCGATACCTATCACCGGAAGAAACATGACCAAAGGAGGGGTAAAGAAAACAAAAGCTCCTATAGCCACGGTAGCAGCACCTGCCGTTTTCAACGCCACTTCAGCACCTGCTTTAAATGACGCCATTCCTACTTCCCTCTTGCTGTTGGTCTTTTGGTTGTGCAACATCTCAATCTGCCCGTCTTGAGCTTTTGCGGTTTTGATCTTCCCTTCAAGCTGCTGTATGTCTTTGAATTCACTTTTTTCCATTTTCTCTACAGAGGCAATATGAGCTAATTTCGCCTCTACCCACTTTTTTTTTGCCTTATCTACAGGATTTTGCGGATCGCTCAAATCCTTAAGAGAAAGTTTAAGACCCGCCTCATCCTGATTGTTGCTTTTAAAAGCGCTAAATTCAGACCATTTATCAGATTGATCTTGACCGGCGCGATCTGGATATGCTTTTTTCATGGCCTGATCCATCTCGTCTTGAGCACGCTCCATTGTCTGCTTACTTTGATGCAACTCTTTTTCGGCCTTATGAAATTCTTTCACAGTTGGTTTGGCATGGGCGCTCAGATCTTGTTTTGCGTGTTTAATAGCTGTATCTCTGGCCACTCGTTTATCTTCTAACATTGTCTTGACTGTATTCAGATGCGCTCGTGCTTTCTCTACATCTGGAGCCGTGTTTTCAACAGCTCGGTTATAGGTCCCTGTTACATAATTTACATACATCCCTACCAATAGACGTCCGATTGTCTTTCTATGGCTTTTCATTCGCTCTGCAAAACGTCCTATGCCTGTAGGCGGCATCTCTTTAGGCAGCTTGCCGGTATCTTTAGGAACAGATGGCTGCTCCTCTCTAGTTGTCATCTCTTCTTCAAGTTTTTCATATCTTGAAAGCGAACTATCACCTGCAGGTAGAGGCGTCGTCATAGTATGTATCCTTCTGTATCGCAATATGTGCGTGCCAATTCATGACACTCTTTTGCAGATTCATCATCACCCATCTGCAGAAAACAGTGGGCAGCGTGGCGAAGCGGCTCTGGATCGGACTCATCTGTGGCAAAGGCTATCAAAAACATGGAAGCTGCCTCATCAAAATGGTGCAAATTGTACTCAGCATGTCCCATGGCATTTATAAATTCAGGGGAAGCCGGACAAATAAAATTAAGAAAGAAAAGAATCTGCTTTGC
>CAYOTQ010000236.1:0-3588 GCA_964406915.1 uncultured bacterium | reverse complement strand
CTTGTTATCACACGGGTTTCGTAACAAGAGAAATATTAAAAGTTTAAATGGAGTAGAAGATGAAAAATATATCCACACTTGCTGCGGGAGTCTTTGTGTTAATGACTTCTCTTTTGCAAAACGAAGCGGCAGCAAAACAGACAGCGCAACCAATCGCTGCTGTAAAAGATGGCAGTCACTGCAAGAAAAAGTGCTGTGAAGATACGGCATACGCATGTGCGACGAATCCGGACCCAATAGGTCAAGGTCTTGATACAAATTGGCCCTATATCGTGTTTCCGGAAAATGTTGTTGAACCACAAGGCATAATTCATCCTGTAGCAGGCGATACGTCGAAGTTTCAAGTACAAGAAGCTGGACTATATCAAATTCAATGGCATCTGTCGGCCCGTACCAGTATTTATAGCCAATTACTGGAAGTCATACTGGTAGACGGCAATGACAATCCCTATACCGCTTCATATGAATTACAGGCTCTCGCGTCTATTACAGACCGCACTATGTCAGGTCAAGTCATTCTGGATTTGCAAACGGGTAGCACTCTTCAGATGAAAGCTATGGGATTCCTTGGATCCCCATCTTCACCAGATGTTATTCATGCAACAATGACCATTACAAAACTGCCTGTATAAGGCGCTTTGTAAGCGTATGTACCTAGTTTAAAGAGGCTGCTATCCTAACAGATAACAGCCTCTCTTTTTATACAGTGCGCGAAAATAAATTGGCTCTATGGAAACGATCAGAGCTATTGTTTCATCATGCGCTGAATGGCGCGAGTATCTTCACGCTCTTTGATGCTCTCTCGCTTATCGTGCAGTTTTTTGCCTTTCACAAGCGCAATTTTTACTTTGAGAAGTCCTTTTTTGAGGTACATGGAAAGGGGGATGCAGGTAAGTCCCTTTTCCTGAATAGCCGCCTGCAATTTGTGAATCTCGCGGCGGCGGGCCAGTAGTTTGCGCTTTCGCTTTTCTTCATGGTTGTAGATATTACCGAAGCGATAGGGGGCAATGCTTGAGCTAATAAGCCAAAGCTCACTATGTTCAATGCTGACATAGGCATCTTGCAGGCTGCCTCCATTGTCTCTGAGAGATTTAATCTCAGTTCCCATAAGGACGATGCCTACTTCTAGTGTCTCTAAAATCTCGTATTGATAAAAGGCTTTTCTGTTGCTGACGAGCTCTTTGACGGCGTCTGGATCGTTGGATGACTTCATAGCTATACTTTTTCAAATATGCTACCATACCGCAGTATTTACTTACTGTGTAATTTTCTATGATGTGATTTTCCTTGCTGCGATGTAGTAAAATTTGTATCGTTGATGGCTCATTTACCGTGGGTTACCTATGAAGTTTATTATCTCCAGACAGGAGCTATCAGAGCTCGTCAGCCGTTTGCAAAATATTGTAGCCGCAAAGACTCCAATTCCTCTGCTTTCCAATTTTTTGATAGAAGCGACAGACTCTCGCATTATTCTCACGGCAACAGACCTAACTGTAGGCCTGCGATGTGTAAGCAATAATGCCAAAATCATAGAGCCCGGGGCTACAACCCTTCCTGCACGTCGTGTGGCGCAGCTACTTCGCGAGCTGACAGCGTCTGTGCTCGAAATTTCAACAAATGCCCGCGATATTACTCAAGTAGTAGCAAATTCCTCTACTTTTCGTATTCACGGATTGCCAAGAGGGGAATTTCCTGACCTTCCAGATCTTAGCGGCGCTGTCCGCGTAGTATTTAAGCAAGGAGAGCTCAAAGAGGCGTTGCATAGAACTGCTTTTGCAGTGGCAAAAGATGACAGCCGCTTTGTCTTGACCGGCATCTGCTGCCAGCTGACGGGACAGTCTGCAGTATTTATTGGCACCGATGCTAAGCGTCTTGCCCGTGCGTGTGTCTCTGTTTCCTCTAGCGATACCCTGCAACATGAGTGCATCATCCCTCTCAAGGCTGTAGATGAAATTCTGAAGATCTTGACGAAAGATGATGAAAACGTGACGATGAGTCTTTTAGCGGATAAGGTAGCCTTTGAAGTCAATGATTTCCTTGTAGTCAGCAAGCTGCTATCTGGGGACTATCCAGACGTCGATCGCGTTATTCCTACGCAGTCTCAAAATGTAGTCTGTCTGCACCGCGAAGAGCTGATGTCGCTTCTAAGACAAGTTGCCTTATTTACTACAGAGGAAAGCTATTCAGCCCGCTTTACCTTTACGCCGGGAGAATTGCATCTGAATGCAACGACGATGGACATTGGCGAGGGGAAGGTCACAATGCCTGTCAACTATGCAGGACAGCGTTTTGATATAGCATTTAATCCTCTCTATTTTCTTGATATCTTGCGGCATAGTAAGAGCGAAACTGTCAGTCTTGCTTTTACCGATGCTTACAATCCAGGCATCATTGCAGATGGTCAGCTGCAACTCGAGACAAAAGAGTTGCCAAATCCGCTCTGTGTGCTGATGCCGCTTCGCCTGAGTGAAGAGTAACCCAGGAGAGTAAACAAGGTGCGCCTGCTTCGCCTGAATGTACGCCATTTTCGCAATTTTGAAGAAGCGCATGTAGAGTTTTCTTCCGGACTCAATGAAATCATTGGAGAAAATGCTCAAGGCAAAACAAGCTTGCTGGAAGCAATCTACATGTGTCTGACAGGCACCTCTTTTCGCTCTTTGCATCTCAAGGAATTAATCAAGCACGGCAAGAGCGGCTTTTTTATTGAGGCACATTTTGAAAAACATGGCGCTACGCATCAGGTTGCACTTACCTATGATGGCCAAGCAAGAAAAGTTTTTCTCAATAGGGCTCTTTGTCCATCGGCCACTATTTTGCTTGGCTTGATGACAGGAGTTGCCAGCACGCCTGAAGATGTCGATCTCATCAAAGGCCCGCCTTCTGTTAGGCGTCGCTTTTTAGACTTGCAGATCGCCCAGGTAGATCCTCTCTATGTTCATCATTTAAATCGCTACGCAAAGGCATTAAAACAGCGCAATGCACTGCTTAAAAATAAACAAGAAGCTACGATTACCTGCTGGGAAGAAGAGCTTGCCAACTCTGCTGCCTACATTGTGCTTCAACGACAGAAAAATATTGCCTTTCTCTCTGAAAAAATTCCTTCTTTCTTTGCCCACTTCTCCACAGAAAAGGAGCCGCTTAAAAAACCATTTCAGTTGCTCTATAGTAGCTCCGCTCGTGATCAGCAAGATATTGATGGGCTAAAGTCCTATTTTATTCATGAGTATGCCAGAAAAAGAGCGCAAGAGCTGCTCTATGGGATGACATTAGTTGGCCCTCATCGCGATGATCTGCATATAGTATTTGATGGGAGGCCCTTTCGTGAGTTTGCAAGTGAGGGCCAGCAACATCTGGGAGCAATTTCCCTTAAGCTGGCAGAGTGGCATTTTATCAAACAACAAGCAGGTGACTTGCCGTTGATGATTCTCGATGATTTTGCGACTTCGCTTGATACTACGCGACGGATGTTGTTATTCGAGGAGTTGCAGCAGCTCGGCCAAGTCTTCCTTTCTTCACATGCCAGCCTTGGTAACTTTTCAATACGCATCCACGCAGGTGCTGTTTGTTTTGTATAGCTCCTTTTACAAC
>CAYOTQ010000235.1:0-3591 GCA_964406915.1 uncultured bacterium | reverse complement strand
CCAGCGGCTTCCTGCACGACCACTTTTTTCCACTGCATAAGTCTATCACTGAGTGAATCTGCATGATACCGGGGATATCTTGAAATTGTTTGGTAAGTGCAATTTCTTTGTCGAAATCCCGCTCTTCTTGGCTGCGAGTGTCGAGTTGTTGGTTTGCAAATGAAATGACGGGCCGCTCCGCTGTTTTCGATGTTGGCACCTCTTCAGATACATTGAGAATATGTTCTGCAGAGGGTGAAGAATCTTTCATTTCCTCAAGCTGCTTCTGTTCTTCATTAGGAAGAGAATGGTGCAGTTGTGTATATTCGTAGTCTAGTATATCACCGACGCTGAAATCCTTATCTGCAAGAAATAGATCCAATGCTTCGATTCGATCAGCAAGAGAAAGCTTTCGCATGTTCATGAGGGCCAAAAGATCTTTGACGTCAGAGGCGGCGTCTGATTGTCCAGTCAGTTCTTCAAGAAGAGAAATGTCTTCACCAAAAGCATCCATGAACTCTTGAGCAATCGTTTCGAGTGTATCAACTGAGGTGGTTGTACCCTTTTTGTTATCCGCGTCTATTTGGAGGATTTTCTCTTTGATAGACTTGAATGCACACTGCTTTTTTATGATAGCAGCGGCAGTGGATCCAGCCAGCTCATCTAGCAATGAGATATTGTGTTGATCGATTTCATTGACGATCTCATCGATTAATTGGCGAATGTCAGAGCTAATGTTTCCCTTATTTGCTGCAAGGAGCTGGTCGCATTGTGTAATTTTATCTCGCATTCCTGTTCTGATCAATTTTGGCGCTTCAATGACGGGTGTTTCATCCTTGAGCTGCAAAGTGACAAATTGTCTTCTTTCAGTTGGCTTTTGCAGGGAAAAAAATAGGCTTGAAAGGGTGGCGACCTTAAAAGAGCCGCTGCTTAAGGCCTTTTCTTCAATGACGATTTGAGCTCCTTGCGCCGTCTTTGCCACTAAGATCGTCATGTTGTACTCGGCAATCTCTTTTCGGATCACCTTAGCATCTGGATTACGTATACATTCCTTAAACGCTTTTTCAATCGCTTTTATCTGCATGCGCGAATAGCCGGTTCTTTCCATAGTCCCAGACACAGAGGCCGGCATATTGGTCACTTTTGCCTGTTGATGGAGAAGAGAGCGGTGTATCATCTTCATCCTAGCTGTAGACTCACTACAGCCCAGAAGGGCTGCTTCTTTTTGCACCTCTTCATGGGAAAATCTTTTTCCAAGAGTCAAAAGAAGGGTATCGATGTCTTGTGCTGGCAGGTGCAGTTCGTTTGCAAGGTCTATGGCAAGGTCTGTGATTTTGATCAACAGCTTCACTTCAGCTTGCAGTTTTGGTGACTGCACTTGCCGCGAGAGGGTGGTGAGGTCTCGATTGACCTTCTCTTTCGAGGTTGGGGTGCTGAGCTTTTGGGTGGCAAGCTCTTTTGCTTTTTGTATCTTCTCAAACTCACCTAAGAGCTCCGGAAGGATCTCAACGTCCTTACCGCTAGCCTGTATCAGTTTGTGTATGGATGTATTGGTAAGGCCGTCGTGAGGGCTATAGAGCATCTTAGCAATTTCCGTATTCAGAACAACGCTCACAGCCTGGCTATTTTTTTCTGCAGGATAGCTGCCCTTCAAAAGAGCTTCTTTGATCCCTTCTTTATGTTTACTCAGCCTCATGAAGTCAGGGGAGTGTGCACATTCTTCAAGCAGGTGCTCCATTTCAATCACAAATGGATTAGGAGCTTGTGTTGCCTGCTTCATATCTGCTAGCAGCTTTTGGGCGTCGCAGTAGAGCGAAGCCTGATTGGCTGTATCTTCAGAGTGAGAGCCAAAGTCTCTGATATGTGCCTGTACGGTTGTAAGACGTTGCAGGAGATCGGCAATCTGTGTGCTCTTCTGGGCAAGCGGCTCCTCCTTCTGGAGAAATTGTGGTAGATGTTTACTAAAGAGAGCCAAAAATTGAGGGTCACCTTCTATCATAGTTTGAATGCGAGGTGAGATATGCTGCTGACTATTTATGCCCAAGCGAACGAGAAGGCGGCTCAAGGAGGCAGACGCTTGGCCTGGGTGCAAATAAACAGTGCATAATTGTTTTGCCAGAAGTGATTTGAGAATTTTTCGATCTTCTTTTCCTGTGAGTTTCTCTACTGCTTTTTCTCCGCTAAGAAGGCGATTTAGCATCTTGGTCTCTTGTTGGTTCAGACGAAGGGCTGATCGCGCCTCGTCCATCAGCATTCCCTCAAAAACAGCAACTTTTGATCCAATAAATGAGGCTGACTCTGGCGACGATGGAAGTGCTTTTTTGAAGTTATCAAGATCAACGGAAGCTTGGTACAGAATTTGTGGGGCACGTTCCGGAGACTCTTTGGCTTCTTGGAGTTGATTGACCAGTGCTTTTTCTTGTGTTACAAGAGCTTGATATTGCAGCTCTTCAAGGGTTCGCATAGAAGTCAGTTGCTCTTTTAGATCGGCAATTTTTGTCTCCCATATAGCCACAAAGCCAAGCGCTTCTGTTTGGGTGTTGCTCATATTTCTTTCAAGAATGCGAGCCTTTTCCTGCTGTAGCTCTCGCTCAAGGGTGTTGATGGCATCTTCGTATGTAGAGGCTTCGCGAGGCAGATTTGAAGCTAATTTGCTTGTTCCCAAATGGATTTCTTCAAGCCGTAGCTGGACATGAGTCTGGATCTTCATCAGAGAGGCCGCAATCGCCTCTACTTTCTTGGCCGCTTGCATCACATCGCGATGGCGCAACGCACTAAACAACGCACTTGCTTCAAATCGGGTAGTGGCTGATGTTGAGGCTGTCATATCTTTGACTGTTTGCAGGTAGCCGAGGGGGATTATTTCTGAGCGACCTGTGTCTGCTGGCGGTGGTTGGAGATCAAGTTTTCCTCGATAAAAGGTCTTCTCATTGTCGTCTAAGTTTTCGCAGTGGCAAAGAGCAGAAAAAATGGCAAGCTTTGTCTCTTCATATATTTTTTTGGCCTCATCGGGGAGTTCTTTATCAGATTGTGTAAGGAGCTCATCTATGTTAAGGGCGAGATACAGATCTTCAGCTTTTCGATCCTTTGGTGCTGTCTTTGAAAAATAGTCTTTTACGGCTTGCGTTGCCTGGCGTCTTTTCTCCAGAGCCTCAATAAACTCTTTATTCTCAAAAAGCGCATGAGAGCCGGCAAGCCGAGTTGCTTGTTGCTTGAGAAGCTGCAGCTCTTCTCTGAGCTGTAGCTTCTCTGCGCCATTTTCAAGCTGGCGGATCTCTTTTTCGCGCACCTGAATTTCTTCAAGAAGAGTGTCCAGGCGCCTGGCAGTTTCTTGAATAGAGCCGCTATTTTTGCTTGCTGCTGCTTTTTGATACAGCTGCTGGCAGATGTAATCGTGCCTACGCGACAAGGCATTGAGCTGCTTTGTCAGTGCATGCATTTGCTTTTGAATCACCGAGGCTTTTGGTGGAATGCTTGATGCAGAGATCTCTTTTTGCCCTATTTTTCCCGATACTTGCCGAGTGGCATCAGCGGGTATGTCTGAGAGATTAGGAGAAGACCCGGTAATAGAATATCCAGGAATATTTGTATCAGATGACATAAGAGCGCCTC
>CAYOTQ010000234.1:0-3594 GCA_964406915.1 uncultured bacterium | reverse complement strand
GAGCTTTTCCTTCTTGAAAGCGCGCACATCCCCCGTTGAGGCTAATATAAGAGTCGACACCGCTTGAAAAGCCATGCTGGAGACGCTCTGCTTCTATGCTTAACTTGTAGAGCCATTCTGGCTTGATATCCAATTTTAAGTAATGGGCAAGCGCTTGGATGACGCTCACAATTGTAGCAGCAGAAGATCCCATGCCGCAGCCAATAGGGATGTCTGAATGTACCTTCACATGAAAGCCTTTTTGCAGCTGCATCTGAAAGGCATCAAGGAAGCATATCATCGTGAATTGAAACAGCTCTGCTGGCTTTTGCAACACTTGCCTGATTTGGAGCTTGCCATTGAGACAAAGTCGATAGCTGTCCATAAGCCGTTCTTTGAGCTGTCGAAGAGTATCTACTGTCGAAGAGACTTGTTGTTTAAAGTCAGCAAGAGTCAAGCTGACACTCGCTGATGTTTTGGGGATGATCCGGGCATAGGCAAAGCGATTGACGGCAGTGACGATTGCCGGCATCCCATAGACGACAGAATGTTCGCCTGTCAGAATAATTTTTGCAGGGGCAAGAGTAGTCAATCTACTAGAGGCTGTCACGAGAGTCCTTTTTTAATCGAAAGAGCACTAATAAATCATCAGATTTCAATATCCAGGAACATAGGGCCAGAAGGAATAAAAAGAATGTTCCCGGCACCGCCAATGTGATGACCTGTTCGAAAAAGTTGGTAGGCAAAGCTTGCTGCAAGGTTGCAAAGTAATGAAACAGCGATGGAGGAAGGAAAAAGGAACATTCAAATATCCATGCCCCAACAGTTGCTCCTAAAGAGGCGAGCACAATTTTGCCGGTTTGCGAGCGTCCTTCAAGATTTAAAATAGGACCAAAATGTTTTTGCAGACGCCAGTAGAGATAGCAGACATTGAACCATGCAGAAAGACTCGTCGCTAGGGCGACGCTGAGAGCCTGCATTTCAAAGACAAAGACAAAGAGGCAATTGAGAAGCAGGTTGATGCCGAGTGAGAAAAAGGCGGCCCATGCAGGCGTCTTAAAGTCTTTATAGGCATAAAAGGCGGGGGCAAGCACGATCATTAGCCCCATAGGAAGTAGTCCAAGCGCATATCCATGTAAGCATTGGCAGGTGGTGATGATAGAGTCGAGATGAAAATCTCCGCGGCCATAGATGCAGTTAATAAGGGGTGTGCCAAAGATGTAAAGACCTGCGGTACATGGCACGAGAAGTGCACCTACTCTCAGCAGTGCAAAGTTGAGAAAACGCATATACTCCTCTTGGCGGCCAGCTTGAATGCTGCGAGACAGCGGCGGCAAAAGGGCTCCAGAAAGGGCAATGCCAAATAATGCCAGAGGGAGCTGCAAAAGACGCATGGCGTACCAAAGCTGCGCTGGCCCTTGAGGGTCTGCCCACCTTGCAAAAAGGGCATCGATGGCAGTATTGATCTGTGTGGCGCCAACTCCAAGAAGGCCAAGAGCGAGGGGGCCCGCTAGACGACGGATATCTTGTGAGAATACGCGGATATTGGCCAGCAAGTTTTGGGAAAGAACCTGTTTGACAGAGCGGAATGTGGGAATAAAAGTCACGGCCCACTGCATCAGACAGCCAGCGACTACAAAGATGGCGACATAGGGCATCGCGGCATAGGGGTCAAATTGACGGAAAAAGAGGCTGCCGCCAGCGATAAAAATATTGAAAAAGGCAGGGGCAATGCCAACAGTAAAGTAGCGCTTTTGGCATTGGAGCAAGGAACTATTGAGGCCAAACAGGCAGATAAATAAGAGGCTTGGCATGAGGATGATCATCAGTTTGATAATTTCTCTATTGCCTGCACTCCAGTCAATGCAGTACAGAGAGGTGCCAAGGCCGAGCATAGTGCAAGCGATGAATGCCAGCAAAAAGAGCGTCAATAAACAGGTAAGGTCACGAAAAAATCGAAAGGCTTTGTCCGAGGAGTCTTTTCGCAGTTCCTCAAAAACGGGAATAAAGGCGGACTGCAGCGCTCCCTCTCCAAAAAGTCTTCTACAGACATGAGAGAGACGGAAGGCGACAAAAAGTGCTGCAAGTGCCTCGTGGGTGCCAAAACAGAAGGCAAGAATGATATCTCGGAGCATGCCGGTGACTCTGCTGAGGGCTGTTCCGGAAAAAAAGCGTAATGCTGAGGTTTTAATGGACGAGATAGAATCCGTCAGCAGCGGGCTAGAAAGTTTTTGCGAGACGCTATCTTGTTCAACTGTCATGACAGGTCCTTAACTCAGGTTAATAATATATTACCTTCTATCATAATTATCTCTGCTCTTCTTTGCAAAATAATCTTTACTTGAGTATTGTAGTATCAGAAAAAATAGATTTGACTATGCTCGACATTGAAGGAATTTTCCTTACTTTTGATCCCGTAAAAGATCCTTTACCGGCTCTGCTCACACGCTCAAGTACACGAAAAAAGCAGCAGGTAGCTCTTGCCCTGCAGCGCTTAGTGTCTGAATATGAGAATAAAGAGTTATTTGATGAGGCAGCATCTCTTGTCAAATTGTTGCAGAGGCACAAATATAGTCCAAGCACATTCTTCAAGCTCTTGCGTAAAGCGCTGTCAAGTCATGTCTATCAGAGACAAAAAACAGAGCCGCACAATACCTCTGTTCGATTGCTTCATCAGCTCTGCCTGATAAGCTTTACAGAGCCTCAATTTATAGATCTTTACACAGAAATAGGAGAGGCGCTGGGAGCTCTTACCTGCCAGCAGCTTCAAAAAGAAAGCACCTCCAACATCACACTGGCGACCTTTTTTGCAACATCGCAGCAGACAGCTCAACAGGCAGGATTGGTGCAAAATGACTATACACTCCGTTATGCTTTGAGAAATCCTCGAATCGTACTTTCATCAATGGCCAGTAAATCTTGGGGAAAATGGATTCAAAAATTTGACCCAAAAGGATTTGCAGGTAATATTCCAGGGACGCTTTTTGAAGAACGGTTTGTGTTTGAAACGGGTTCTGCTATTGGCAGGACAGTCTATAGTCCTACGCCAACAGTTGGTGATGAAGCATCTCCAGAGACACATGCTATGCTGCAGGCAATGAGCAATAGAGCATGTCCCTATCATGCCTGGGCTTATGTCAACTTACAAAATCTTGTGCATCCAAACGAGCGTAAAAGAAGCCTCAATCTTATGAAGCTTACAGAAAACTATCCGGCGGTCTTTCGAGGAATTACGATGACGCAAGATGGCGGCCTGTATGCTTCAGAGCAAACAGATGCTCTTGAAGAGCGTATGAATGATCTGCTGCTAGATGAGCGCAATTTTAGCTTATCTCCTGGCTATACAGGCTATTGCTTTCCCTGTCAGTCCGAAGAAGAAAAAAAAACATGGCGACAGGCTCTACCCCTCTGTGTGTCGCTTGCCTACCAAACGATGGATCAGTTTGTCTCTGAAAAAGAGCCTCTCTTTCGCAAAATAGTCTTTTGCGAGCTTGTCACCCTTGCTTGCATCCGCTATTTTCATACAACAGTAGCAGCTGATGTGAGCCGGCTGTCAATAGAAGAAGAGGGCCGTTTTTTGATCACCAATGCCTGCAAGGAAAGTATTGACAGAGG
>CAYOTQ010000233.1:0-3611 GCA_964406915.1 uncultured bacterium | reverse complement strand
GCTTATTGTGGTATGTCTCAAACAGGAAATTGTTTGTCAAATAATTTATTAACAGATGAATCATCAATCCTTCACTTGCTCAATCTCGATACTGTAGGGGGAGTAGAAGAGCTCTTTATTCAATTTCTCACGTCGTCGCCAGCCACCAGACATCATCACGTGTTAGTCACAGGAAAAAAGCCGCACCCCTTTTTTCATGAACGCCTCACTCGCTACGCAGCAAGTGTCACTCAAGAAAAGTACTTTCTAGGCATCAAGCTTCCAAAACAGCTCTCCATCCAAAGACGAACGCAAACTTGCAAACGCCTCAATCCTCAAACGATTATTCTCTGGAATCGGCTTGAACCAGTTTCATTTTTTCGCAAAACCAGAGCTAAGACAAGAGCTCAGGTGATCTATTACGAACATGGAGCTTCCTGGATAGAACAGGCATCTTCGCATCGAAAGGCCTATTTTGCAGACATGGACAAAGTGATTGCTAACTCTCATGCAGCACGCAGGCTCTTGCAGCTAAAATGGGGGCTATGTAGCCCTATCCACGTCATCGAAAACCCATTGAAGCAGAATCTACGCCCTGCAGACACTCCAAAGACCGCTATAGATCTGGGCAAAAGAGCGCTGCACCTGGGATATATTGGCAGACTCATTCCTTTAAAAGGAGCCTGCCTTGTGCTCCATGTCGTCAAGCTTTTGAAAGAGCAAGGCATCCCTACGCATTGCACGATTGCCGGTGACGGTGAAGACAAACAGCGGCTGATCCAACATGCCCAGCATCTTGGAATCTCTTCTTGTGTTGATTTTGTAGGATGCATCGATGCAGTTGAACCCTTCTACCGGCAAATCGATCTCTTACTTGTCCCTTCTATTAGAGAGCCTCTTGGTCTTGTAGCACAAGAAGCTGCACTTCTTGGCTGTCCTGTCATTGCCAGCTGCGTCGATGGACTTCCTGAAGTGGTCATCAACGGCACCACAGGATTTTGTCTGCCACAAACAGTGCCGATTAGCCAGTATGCCTATTTCGGAGGCAATAGTGAAAAACTGCCCGATTTGGTCTATGATCCACAGCTCGATCAACTCAGAGAACCGCGCCTTATTGACCCCTTCCTCATGGCAGAATATATAAAGCGGCTCATCGAGACAAAGGGCCTTTATGAAACCATGAGCCAGCAGGCGATTGAGTTTGCACAAACTCGGCCGACCATTGAGGAATACACAAAAGCTCTTTTGTGTTATATAGATACTTATGATAAACCAACAGTCCATTGATGCCTGCGACAAAAGCCATTTTGGAGTCTTTTCAAAACCTCTCTACGACTCTTACTGTTTTTCGCGCATTCCCGCCACCCTGCAAAAACTCTTAGGCATACAGACAGCAGATACTTTGCCGGAGGATGTATGCGGCACACGCAATACAGACTTTCTCTTTTGCTTTCTCTTGGATAGCTTTGGATGGTCTTCTTTTGAGCCACAAGCGGCACAAAGCCCCTTCTTGCAACATTTTATACAGCAAGGGGTTGTCAGCAAGCTCACTTCTCAATTTCCTTCAACTACAACAGGCCACGTTACCTGCATCCATACAGGACTTCCAGTCGGTCTCTCTGGTTATTACGAATGGTTCTGCTATGATCCTCTTGTGGATACTGTCATCTGTCCGCTGCAATTTTCTTATGCCTATGCAGCAGGCAAGCAGCCGCCAAAAATCAACTCTCTTCGCGATGCAGGTTACGAAGCTACAGCACTCTTTAGCTTCCCTAGCATTTACGAGAAGCTCAAAGAAGCAGGTATCGCCTCTTATATCGTGCAGCCCAAAGAGATTACCAACACTCCATATTCCAAAGCAGTTGAGCGAGGCGCAGAAAGTATTGGATACAGCTCTCTTAGGGATGGATTGAACAAACTCGTAAAAGCGTATCAACAGACGACTGCCCAAAAAGCATACTTCTTCTTTTACTATCCAAAGATTGACAGCTTCGGACATGAATTTGGCCCAGAAGCAACTGAAACAGTTAAGGAAATCCACTATTGCCTGCAGCAGTTAGAATTTTTTTATCAGAAACTTCTTACAGACCTCAAGCCGAAAACGAGTCTCATCGTAACAGCAGATCATGGAATGACGTCGCTTGATCCTGCAAAAATTCTCTATATTAACCAGTTGATGCCCGAGCTTCACGAAAGACTACAGGCCAACAAGGCGGGAGTGCCGATTTTGCCGAGCGGCTCCTGCCGCGACCTTTTTCTTCATATACAGCCAGGCCTTGTCAATAAAACTGTAGATGACTTGCGAGCTTTGTTGCACGATAAAGCCGAGGTATATACCACACAAGAATTGCTTGACAAAGGGCTCTTTGGCCAAACAAATCAGCGTCTTTTGCAGCGCTTGGGAACTGCCCTGATACTGCCCTATGCTCCATACTCAGTCTGGTGGCACACGCCCTATACGCCAGCTGCAACATACCGAGGATTTCACGGCGGGCTTTCCAAACAAGAGCTAGAAATCCCCTTCCTTTTCCAGAATTTGCCACTTGCAGCTTATCCTGCCGCCGAAGGCGATCCTGCCAGCGCAGCGGATCCTGTTTTGTAATTGAGAAACATTCTCTTGCAAACATGTGTAACAAATCCCGGATTTTTATTAATTTAAATGTTGTGATGTGATAAGTCAGTGTGTATGATGTCTGTTTTTGCAAAAGGAGTAGCGGTAAGCGCATGACACAGAAACCCTCAATTTCTCCCCTGACAAGCCCGTTTGTAAATCCTCTTGAAGAAACTTCCACTGGCAAAATACCCGATCCCTGCGTGCTTGTCATTTTTGGAGCTACAGGAGACCTCACGGCACGAAAGCTCTTGCCCGCACTCTACAACCTCAAACGAGAAGGTCTACTACCCTCTCACTTCGCTTGTGTCGGCTTTGCTAGAAGGGAAAAAACTGACCAGCAATTTCGATCTGAAATGTACGATGCTATAAGCAAATACTCTCGCGTCACTCCCATAGATCAAAAACTATGGAATGAATTTTCAGAGCAAATTTTCTATCATATGTCGGCATTTGATGACGATAGGGGCTATGACGCCCTCAACAAGCGACTTTTAGAACTCGATGCCAAGTATGGGACAAAAGGCAATCGCATCTTCTATCTTTCAACTCCACCCAGTTATTTCTCCGATATTATCAAACGCCTCGGCTCACACCAGCTCATTTATGACCCAGAACAAACCACGCATAAATGGTCTCGAGTCATTATTGAAAAGCCTTTTGGACGAGATCTGAATTCTGCGTATGCTTTGCAACAAAATATCTCAGAATACCTCAAAGAAGAGCAAATTTATCGCATCGACCATTGGCTTGGCAAAGAAACTGTCCAGAACCTGCTGGTCATGCGATTTGGCAACTCTATTTTTGAATCGATGTGGAATAACCACCACATTGACTCCGTACAGATCACTGTCAGCGAAGACCTTGGAATTGGCACCCGCGGCAAATTCTGGGAAGAGGCTGGCATGCTTCGAGATATTGTGCAAAATCACGTGATGCAGCTCATCTCGCTTGTCGCCATGGAACCTCCCGTAAATACAAAAGCAAAGTCAGTACACTTCCAGGCTATGATGTGAAACAT
>CAYOTQ010000232.1:0-3625 GCA_964406915.1 uncultured bacterium | reverse complement strand
AGATAAAAATTTGGCAATACTCGAGGAAAAGCCAGTCTCTTGCTGTTTGAACCAGACAAGCCCTTGTATGCCAAACTGCGCAACTAATTGTGTATACTCGTCAATTGTCTTACGCGAAATATCGGCACCCGACGGCACACAGAATCCTTTTACACAGCCCCCTTGAGCCAGCACATTTTGAAAGACTGCAAACTGCAGCTCTCTTGCCAAATCATCGAGACGAACAAGCTTCATATCAAAACGCAAGTCTGGCTTGTCACAGCCATACATCTCCATGCACTCGGCATAGGTCAGGCGTTTAAATGGCGGCTTGAGATCAATACCCTTGCATTCTTTAAAAATTGCCTGTAAGAGCTTTTCACAGATAGGAAAGAGCTCCTCTTGTGTGACAAAGCTCATTTCCATATCGATTTGTGTAAATTCTGGCTGGCGATCTGCCCTCAGGTCCTCATCGCGAAAACAGGGCGCAATCTGGAAGTATCGATCAAGGCCTCCCACCATGAGGAGCTGCTTGAAGATCTGCGGCGATTGCGGAAGAGCATAAAACATGCCTGGCCATACTCTGGAAGGCACGAGATAGTCTCTTGCACCTTCTGGAGTAGATTTTCCAAGAATTGGCGTCATCACTTCTACAAACCCTTCGCTACTGAGATAATTTCTCGTCACAAGACTTGCCATATGCTTGAGAACAAGATTATTCAATATTTTGCCTTTGCGCATATCCAGGTAGCGATATTTGAGACGAAGCTCTTCGTGTGCCTCACTCTGTTCATCAGCAATTGAAAAAGGAGGAACTGCGGCTTTAGAAAGAACAGAAAGACTAGCCACCAACAGCTCTATTTCTCCTGTAGGAATCTTCTTATTTGGGTCTTTTCTCTGGGAGACACTCCCTTTCACTGAAATGACATCCTCAGCACGAAGGGACTGGCCAAGACGGTACACGTCTGGCGTGCTTATAGGATCAAGTATCAGCTGCGTGATGCCAAATCTGTCGCGAAGGTCAATAAACACTAGCCCGCCAAGATCTCGCACACGATGTACCCACCCTGAAAGAACTACCTGCTTGCCAACATCAGCCTGACGCAAAGCGCCGCAGGTTACTGTGCGTTGAAAATCTTTTGGAAAATGTACCATAGAGTCCTTTAGCGTTTTGGTAAAGCGTTGAGAAGAGAGGAAGCTGAGTCTACTAATGCATTGAGACTCTCATCTACATGTGGATGGGATGTGGCCATCTGCTTGCAAAAAGAAGAAAGCTCTTCTTCCATCTGTTGGCAATCATCTTTGAGAGTCTTTGAGAAACGGCGCATCTTGAAAAAAAATGGGACCGACTCAAGGGCAAGCGGCACTGACTGCCCTGTTGCCATCTCCTTGAGCTGCACCTTGCCTTCTTTGCGTTCATTATCCCCAAATACCAACACATACTGTGCCTGCATGCTATCTGCCAGCTGCATGGCGCTTTTTAGTTTTTTGCCGCTCACATCCAAATGACAACTGGTGTGTTGCTTGCGTAGCGTTCGAACCAGCTGAAAGGCATCATGCATCACCTCTTCTTCGCCAAGAGGAATGACAAACAGATCTGGGCGAGGAGCTGGAGGAATATCCTGGGTTTGATTTAAAAGAGCCTGAATCAGTCTTTCGATGCCCATGCCAAAGCCAATTGATGCCAGGTCGGGACCGCCAAGACTTTTGAGAAGCCCATCATAACGCCCTCCTCCTGCCAGCGAATTTTGCGCTCCAAGATGGCCTGAGGTGACTTCAAAGACAGTGTTATTATAATAGTCAAGACCCCGCACAAGACGGCTATTTACCTCGTATGGAATTGAGAGATGATCGAGTATGGCAAGTACCCGATGAAAATGAGCCTCAGCTTCTTTGCTAAGAAAATCGAGAATAGAGGGAGCGCCTTTGACAATCTCAATATCTGCCGGATCTTTTGAGTCCAAAATGCGCAAAGGATTTGTGGAAAAGCGCGCTTGACTGTCGCTAGAAAGCTTGGATAAATTTGGCTCGAGAAATTGGCAGAGAGCCTGGCGAAACTGCTTGCGAGCTTCCGCATCACCGAGCGAGTTGAGATACACCTTGAGATTTTTGAGTCCCAGCCGCTCGTAGAGAGAGTAGACCATTTCTATCACTTCCGCATCCTGCTCTGCATGAGGACTGCCGATGATCTCTACACCAAATTGATGGTGCTGACGAAAGCGTCCTGCCTGCGGTCTCTCATAACGAAACATGGGGCCTATATAAAAGAAGCGATGGACGGAGGCGGCTGTATGCAGCTGCTTTTCGATAAACGCGCGCATGACAGCAGCAGTTCCCTCTGGCCGCAGCGACATTGAGCGTTTGCCGCGATCTTCAAAAGTATACATCTCTTTTGAGACGATATCACTACTGTCGCCAACACTTCGGCAAAACAGCTCTGTACGCTCAAAAATTGGCGTTCGTATCTCACGGCAGCCATAGGCGGCTGCATGCTGGCGCAGCACTGCTTCGAGATAGTTCCAGAGATGCGACTCTCGCCATTTTTCTTTTGGGCTATCTGGTAAAATATCAAACACACCAGTAGGAATTGCTATAGGCATAGGTCTCCGAATAGAAAAAGATAATTTACTCGGCAAGTCACTAAAAAGCAAGCGGTTCTGAGAGAGTGTTTTCTATGAGCACAAGAGGAAGCTCTTGCGCTCATAGAAAGAAAAGATTAACTCCAGAAATTGAAACTAGGATTTGGATTGCCGGAAGATCTACCTACTCCGCCTCGCTCATTCGAAGAAGGCAAAGCAGAGACATTCTGGGGCCAGGATGCAACTACAGGGGTAGGCTGTGGCTGGGCATGCCTTCCTACTATAGCTCTCTCTGGAGATACAGCAACAGATACAGCAACTGGGTTTTGAGTGACTCTACTATAAGTAACATTCAGTTCGCATATTGGGCATTGCAAAGGCAAGTTATCTCTTGAACGAACGAAATATAATGTTTTTATGCAGCACATGTGCGTCTTGTGGGAACACGAAAGCTGTGCTACACCGTGATGAACAGTATAATCTTCTGGAAAAAAATTTTCTCGACAGCCCGCGCATGTGTTAATATTACTTGCCATACACTCCTCCTTATATTTAGAGCTGGAAACACAATAGGAGGAATGTAGCAGATTTGTCAAGTATGCTGTTTATGAGGTTATGTCAAAGGCACGGAATTTCGCAGCAATTTTTTAATGCGCGCACCCCCAGACGAGCCTCCATCGAACTGACCTAAATAATACCCTATTACATCCTTACTAGAGCCAATTTCTTCCAAAAGAGCCTGCAGCAACAGGCGATCTGAATCAGAGCTAGCACTAGGCTTTTGTGCAATTAGCCGCTCAATACCCTTATGCGCAGCCTCTATGACCTGCCTTCGAAAATCCACCGTCGACCTCCAGCCCACCGACCACTTCGCGCTCCACGAGCGTGCGATCGGCCGGTACGCATGGAACGGGCACCCGTGTGCCGGGAGCTTCGAGCGCACCGATCAACGCGAACGCGCGCGCCCGCAGGAGCCCACCGCCAGTTGCCGCGACCGGTGCCCCGGGCGCGGGGAGCTGGCGCGCGTCGGCGACGAGGGCCCGAAGCGTCGCGCCAGCGTTGCCCTC
>CAYOTQ010000231.1:0-3636 GCA_964406915.1 uncultured bacterium | reverse complement strand
GATCAAAGAGAAGATACAGGAGAAGAAGCCAGAAAAGATTCAAGGCAAGATTCCAGAGTCAATTCAAGAACGAATTCAAGAGCAACTTCAAGAAAAATCGACCGATCCTCTCCCATCATCCATCTACGTGCCCTACCTTCACACCCTCTCGCTTCCATCCAAGGCAGCACACGAGCCCCTTGTTGAGGACATGAAAGAAAAACTTAAATCTATACCCATACCCTTACGTACCGAACTGACCAACCAGCCTATAGAATTTTCCTGGAAGCAGCAATATCCTGAGTATGCCATCATCTCCTGCTTTGCCGCCCAATCGCCCCAATCACTTTTCTTGCAAAAAGTCGCCGATGCCATCAACCATCGCCTCCATAAACGCATACTTTTTGCTGCCTGCTCTTTGGAGACTACTGCCCATCTTCTTGCCTACGCCTCCTCTGGAAGCCTGCAAACACTCATCTATGCCACCAACCAAAATTCCCTGATCCAGGCTAAAGAATGGCTTGCCCACTTTCCTTCTCTTACCCCTTTCATTGAAAATAAGGAACGACAGCACCTTCCTCTTGTTGGAACAAAGCAGCTCTTTTCAACCCAAATATACGAACTGCTGTTGCCTCAAGACTATGAACATTCTGCATCTTTTAAAGCGGCATTATGGAAAGCCATCCAGCAGCTATAAGGTACGCCAAAGTCATCCTGGAGGTGTCAATTCACAAGGCGCTCGACTATGCTATTCCTCGGGAACTTGGTCATCTTATAGAGAGAGGAGTCTGTGTAGAGGTTCCATTACGCGGTGGAGTGAAACGAGGCTTTGTGGCGGCTGTAAGTGAGCACTCAGAAGTTGCCAAGCCGCGCGCTATTCTCCGCTGTCTCAGTGCAGGCCCCGTGGTCACGAATGAGTTGTTTGAGCTTGCCTTATGGATGGCCAAATACTATGTCTGTCCGCTTGGAAAAGTGCTCAAAACTATGCTGCCTGCCGGTGTGAGAAAAAACACCTCACTCAAACAGCAACACTTCATCTCTCTTGCAAAAACGCCAAAAATAATTCGTGAAGCCTGTATTGAAATGAGAAACAAAGCTCCACAACAGGCAGCTATACTTGACTGTCTTCTTATGGCAGAAGATGGCCTTTTGCAAACAGAGCTTCTACAACGCTCAAGCAGCAATCCCGGCAGCATCAAAAGTCTTGCTGACAAGGGGCTGGTGCATGTAGAACTAGTCAGACAAGGCGTCAGTCCTTTCGTTGGAGAAGAGTATTTTAAGACAAAGCCAAAAGTCCTGCGGCAAGAACAGCAAGAGGCGCTGCAAAAAATTTTGCAGACAATTTCCAGCCGTCGTTTTGAGACCCACCTACTCTTTGGCATCACGGGAAGTGGAAAAACAGAGGTATATCTGCAAGCGATCCAGCAGGCGCTTGAGGAGAAGCTGGGTGTCATCATGCTCCTGCCGGAAATTTCTCTTACTCCACAAACGCTGCAGCATTTTAAAAGCCGCTTTGATGAGCCTGTAGCGATGCTGCACCATCGCTTGAGCGATGGCGAGCGTCTTGATATGTGGGAAAAGCTCCGCTCCGGCCAGTGCCGCATCTGTCTTGGAGCGAGATCGGCTATTTTTTGTCCTATGCCTTCTATTGGTCTGATCATTGTCGATGAGGAGCATGAGCAGAGCTATAAGCAAAGCGACGACAGTCCCTGCTATTCAGGACGTGACGTGGCGATCATGCGAGCCAAGCTCAGCAATGCCTGTTGTGTACTCGGAAGTGCGACACCCTCCATGGAAAGCTATCATCATGCATGCACGGGGAAATATACTCTCAGTGTGTTAAGAAATCGACCAGAGGGAATAAAACTTCCTGATATTCATATTGTCGATATGAAGCATGAGTATGCAAAAGCAAAAGGAGTGACACTCTTTTCTGATCTTCTGCTAACAAAACTTGAAGACAGACGCGCTAAAGGAGAAGCAACGATTCTCTTCTTAAATAGAAGAGGCTACCATACTGTGCTCTCTTGTACAGCTTGTGGCAAGTCTATCTCCTGCCCTCACTGCGATGCTACTCTCACCTTTCATATGAGCCAACAGCTTGTCATGTGCCACCTTTGCGGCTTGCATGAGCGCCCGCCTACCTCTTGTCCTTCATGTCACTCCCATCAAATGATCCAGTACAAGGGTGTCGGCACTGAAAAAATTGAAGCGATGCTTCACGGCATTTTTCCTGGGATCACTACCACCCGCATCGATGCTGACAGCACCCGCCATAAGGGATCTATGGAACGGCTGCTGCAAGAATTTCGCTCTGGAAAATCTGAAGTTCTTATCGGAACACAGATGGTTGCCAAAGGTCTTCACTTTCCGCTTGTGACTCTTGTTGGAGTGCTCAATGCAGACTCTGGCCTTCATATCCCCGATTTTCGCTCGCAAGAATCAACTTTTCAGCTGATCACCCAGGTGGCTGGCAGAGCTGGAAGAGGATATGCACCAGGTGAAGTCATTATCCAAACATCTGTCCCTGAGCAGAGCACCATTTTGCAAGCAGCCAAGCAAGATTATGAAGCGTTCTTTTCAGAAGAGCTAGAGACACGAAAAGCCTTTAGCTTTCCGCCTTTTTGCAAAATTGTAAAATTTTTATTTACATCAAAAGAAGAGGCGCGTGTGCGTGATTTTGCTTCCCAGTATGCCGAAACACTCGCTCATTATCTGCCGCCAAGCTTTTACTGCCATCCGGCAGTTCCCTCGGGCCATGCACGCATCAAAGAGCAGTATCGCTATCAGTTTTTGTTGCGAGGGCCATCGATCCATCAGGTGCTAGAGGCGATTGCCAAAGCTGATGTGCTACTACCTCTTCCCTCATCTATTTTTCGCTTTATTGACGTCGATCCTAGTTCTACTTTTTTCTAATTTATAAACAGACTATAATAGTGAAACATAAAAATAAGGAGCTATATGACTTTTGACGTATCTTTTAATGGATTGGGAGGTCAGGATCTATCCGCTCTTGATCCGCATCTATCACCAACATTCTTCCCCCTCGTGAAGAAACTGGCGACCAGCAATGATGTTTCTGCGGCTTTGCATCAGACAGAAACACGTAATGCAGACACTTACAAGGTTTTCAAGGAAAAAATTCAAGAATATAAGGCCACCGCCTCCCTTACCCAAATAGCTTTCCTTGAATATATTGCCCATAGCACAATAGTTATTATCGAAAAAAATGCGCGAGAAATCCTAAGCACTATTCAAAAGGTGCAAGAACAGGCGAACGCATCCGATGAGGCTATTAAAACAGCAACAGGCTATGATCCCAGTGTACTTGCGGCCAGCCTTGCACAGTTTGATGATGTAGAAAAAGTCAAACAGACAAGAGAGACGATAAAGGGCTGTTTGATTGATATGAAAGATGACCCGCTCGTATGTGAGGCCTTGAAAACATTGACCTCCATACGCGAACAACATCTGAAGATCGAGAAGCCAACAGCTTCTGAAACACCTGCCGAAAAAAGCTAAACCTACAGCAAGAAAGACAAAAAAGGGGAAATACTCTTTACACATAGTATTTTCCCTTTACCATAAAACACCCTCATTGCTACCTTCTCTCAAAAGAATCCTTGGCGCTGAGGGCTTTTATGAAAAACATCCTCT